>NZ_JAVVQU010000010.1:0-64192 GCF_036655075.1 Niameybacter sp.
TTACCTTTATTATAGTAGGAAACAGATTCAAAGTATAGTCTAGGTAGCGTTGCATCCCTCTCTTTTTCGTAGTATGATAATACTACGAAAAACAAGGAGCGATTGATACAAATGGAAAAAATCATTAATTTAATGGAAACGTCCTTACAAGAGGGACATTTTATAGATGCTATTTGGAGTAATCCACGTGTAAAACAAGACCACTATGAAAAAGTAACTGCAAAGCTTATTGAACTTAAAGGCACTGTCCTTGTTCAATGTACCCTTTATAAACAAAACAAAGCCTATCATGAAAATGTAAGCTTTGACCAAATGGGTGACTTCTTACGTACAAACTGTGGTCATTTTAAGCAAATTCAACTTTATACAGCCACTGGAGATTATCAAGCACTCCTTAACAAAAAAGGTGAAGCCAGCATTAAACGCAAAGCACCTACTAAAAAGCAAACGTCTACGCTTTCTCACAACCGTCAAAAACAATATATTTTAAACGATGATTCTTCTAAAGGATTCTTAATGAAACTAGGCCTTATAAGTGAAGATGGCCAGGTTAAACCTTCTAAATATGATAAATACAAACAAATCAATAAATACTTAGAAACTATAGAAGCAGTTATGCCTGTCCTTAACCAAGACTTCATCCGTATTATTGACTTTGGATGTGGAAAGTCTTATTTAACCTTTGCCATGTATCACTACTTAACAGAGATCTTAGGCAAACAAGTTGAAATTGTTGGCCTAGATTTAAAAGAAGATGTTATTGCCTTTTGCAATCAACTTGCAAACGAGTTAGGATACGAGCATCTAAAATTCCAAGTTGGTGATATTGGTAAGTATACAACAAATCAAGCCATTGATATGGTCGTATCCCTTCATGCTTGTAATACTGCAACGGATGCAGCCCTCGCTAAAGCTGTAAGTTGGGATGCCAAAGTTATTTTAGCAGTCCCATGCTGCCATCATGAGTGTTACACCCAAATCCATACACCACTTCTTGACCCTATATTAAAACATGGGATTTTAAAAGAAAAGATTGCATCATTCATTACAGACGGTATGCGTTCACTCTATCTAGAAGGTATGGGTTACAAAGTCAATGTGATGGAATTTATCGATATGCAACACACGCCTAAAAATATTCTTATCAAAGCCACTAAGTCTAGTGCCCCTAATCCTAAAGCGCTAGAAACTTATCAAACATTAAGTGAAGGGATGCACCTAGATTTAACTCTTCCACATTTAATAGAAAAGAATTGCTAACACCTTCTAAAACCTGCTCATGAAAAGTTTATCTCATGAGCAGGTTTTTCTTTTAATTTCTAAGCCTCACTGTATTTCTCTTTTCTCTATACTTAATTGAAAGACATCCCTCATACTTTTTTAAATACTTAGCCTTGAGCACGCACTCTCCTTAATCCATTTGCGTGCCATACTTCTCAATTCTTTTTCATTTTCTTTCACTAATGCTTCTCCTAGTGTTTTCAGATGTCGCATATTCTTCTCGCTTACATTATCTAGTTGTGCCAACTCTTTTTCTGACTCACTTAAGAAAGTTTGGATACGCAAATAATCTTTAACATTTCCTTCTGCTTCATACATCACCTTCACTTGATAATCAACAGTCTCTGCTACACCTCCTAATAAAATAGAAAATAGTGGTCTTGCCCATCCTGCTCCTCCCCAACCTTTCGCTTTGCAATACGGATAAGGTTGCAAAATAGCTCCTGTTCCAAGCGAAAAGATAGAATAGTTATTCCCCCTCTCTTTAGAAAGCTTACTTGCTTCTGCATAGGCACATAATGTTGGGTTATTGGCAAAAACGCCTCCATCTATGAGTGAATAGCTTTCTCCTTGGGAATCTTGAATCCGTGCTGGCTGAAAATAGGTGGGTGCTGCACTGGTTGCTTGGAGTACATCTTTCACATAAAAGTCTAATTCCGTATTACTCCGATAAGGATCTAATTGATTGAATAGGACAGCTTGCCTTCTCTCAATATCATAAGCACAAATGAGACAAGGGCGAATGAGCTCACTCAGCTTGGTTTTTCCTAAAATATCTTCTAACAAAGCTAAGTAACTTTTATTTTTATATCTCGCTTCTGCTAAACCAAACACAGCATAAAGACTATGCAAAAAGTTTTTCTTAAAGATTGTTGGTCCATGCTGAAGATAAAAATCTAAAGCTTCTTGTGCGCTAAACCTAGACTTTGTTGGATTTTTAGGGTCTGGGCAAATATAAAGTGCAGTAAGAATCCCTCCTGTACTCGTCCCAGCTATTAAATCTACATAGTCTGCAATTGTTGTCTCACTATTTCCACTATACTGCTTAAGGTAACTTTCAAAAGCTACCAATATCGTTGCCGGAATAATACCTCTTATGCCCCCTCCATCTATAGAAAGAATTCGAATCATAACTATCCCCTCCTTGTAGTTAGTATATGACAGTTTATAAAAAAACCACCCTAAAATGTAAGCGAGCGATAAGTTCTATAACTTATGGCTCACTTGCATTTTAGGGTAGCTCACGACTACTTTCTGTCCTACATTTTTTCAACCAGCGTATACAAATACTAAGTCTTTAATAACTATGCCCCTAAATATGCTTTTTTAACTTGGGCATTATTAAGTAATTCTTTTCCTACTCCCGAAAGTACCATTTCTCCTGTTTCAAGTACGTACGCACGATGGGCAATCTGAAGGGCCATATTCGCATTTTGTTCAACAAGCAATACAGTTGTCCCTGTGGTATTAATCTCTTTGATGATGTCAAAAATTTCTTGAACTAAAATAGGTGCAAGTCCCATTGAAGGCTCATCCATTAGGACAATTTCAGGCCTAGACATCAGTGCTCGTGCCATGGCAAGCATTTGTTGCTCTCCACCACTCATAGTTCCAGCCAATTGTCTGCGTCTTTCCTTCAGACGTGGAAAACGCGTATACATCTTTTCAATATCTCCAGCTATTTGCTTTTTGTCATTTGAAATATACGCACCAAGCTCTAAGTTTTCTTCTACACTCATCTGTGCAAATACACGGCGTCCTTCTGGTACATGAGCCATTCCAAGAGGAACAAGCTGATGGGACTCTTTATGTCCAACATCTTTCCCTTTCAAGGTAATTGTTCCGCTACTTGGCTTAAGCATGCCACTAACCGCTTGGAGTGTAGAGGTCTTCCCTGCTCCATTGGCTCCAATGAGTGTAACAATCTCACCTTTTCCAACTTCAAAAGAGATATTCTTCAAGGCATGGATATTGCCATAATGTACATTTAGATTTTCAACTTTTAACATATTTCCCCTCCTTTAGGCATGCCCCAAATAAGCACCTATTACTTTCTCATTATTTTGCACTTCTTCTGGTGTCCCCCGTGCGATTACATTTCCATAGTCAATAACGACTAACCGTTCACAAATGGACATTACCAAATGCATATCATGCTCAATGAGTAAGATGGCAATGTTGAACTGGTCACGAATCATTTTAATCGTATGCATGAGTTCATTGGTTTCATTCGGATTCATCCCCGCTGCTGGTTCATCTAGTAAAAGCAACTTAGGGTTACCTGCTAATGCTCTTGCAATTTCTAATTTACGTTGTTTCCCATAAGGTAAGTTCATACTAAGTTCATTGGCGTATTCATCCAATTCAAAAATCTCCAGGAGTTTCATAGCCTCTTCATACAACCATTTTTCTTGTTTTTGATATCTAGGAAGCCTTAAAATACATTCTATACTGTTATAACTTAAGCGATTATTAAAAGCAACTTTCACGTTATCAATGACACTCATCTGCTTAAAAAGACGAATATTTTGAAACGTACGGGTAATCCCCTTTTTCACAATTTGATGAGTTTTCAAGTGGTCAATACGTTCGCCATCAAAAAGGATAGAACCTTCCGTTGGCGTATACACACCCGTGAGCAAATTAAAAACCGTTGTCTTCCCCGCTCCGTTAGGCCCAATCAACCCAACAAGCTCCCCCTTTTCAATATGTAAATCTAGCTCTGAAACAGGTTTAATTCCACCAAAGTTTACACTCATTTTGTTAACTTCTAAAAGTGCCATACTACGCCTCCTTCCCTTCACTTAATGTTTTTTTATTTTTAAGCTTAAGGGTATTTTCTAACCCTAATTTTCCTAAAATGCCTTTTATCGTAATGCCTTTAGCTTTACATACCATCATAACTACGAGGACTAAAGAGTAAATGAGCATACGGTATTCAGAAAATGTACGTAACACTTCATTTAATATGCCGAGTACAATGGCAGCAATAATGGTTCCACCTAAACTTCCCATCCCACCAAGTACAACGATAATTAAGTACTCAATTGAATTTAAAAATCCAAAACTACTTGGGGTAAGACCCTGTAAGTAGTGCGCATAAAGTCCACCACCAATCCCTGCAAAGAACGCTGCAATGGCAAAGGCAAAGGTCTTATAATAAAAAGTAGAAACTCCTACACAATCTGTTGCAATCTCATTTTCACGAATCGCTATAATTGCACGGCCTTGCCTAGATTTAATAATCAAAAACAAAGTCGCGACTACAATCACTGTGACAAAAAAAGTGACTGTAAAATTACTGTAACTTGAAATACCTGAAAGACCTTTGGCACCGTTAGTAATTTTTAAGTTATTTAAGACAATACGAATGATTTCTCCAAATCCTAAAGTGATAATACCTAGATAGTCTCCTCGCAATCTTAAAGCGGGGAGACCAATAAGAATACCAACAACGGCTGCAAAGAGTCCACCTACAACAAGACCTAATGGAAATTCAATCATCATTGGCAAATCTAAGTTCATCGTTAGAATAGCTGAGGTATATGCTCCTATCGCCATAAACCCTGCATGCCCTAATACTAATTCTCCTAAATACCCTGTAACTAAAGTTAAGGATGTTGCCATAATGATATTGATTAAAATTGAAATAAGAACGCCTGTATAATAGTAGTTTAATATGCCTACACCCATTCCTAGTATCACTAAGCTATAAATGAAAATCACACCGATAAAAAAAGTTATCCCTTTGTGCTTTGTTAATCTTTCTATCTTCATGCTTTTCACCTACACTTTCTCACGTACATTCTTACCTAAAATACCAGATGGCTTCAGTAAGAGTACTAAAATTAAGATTAAAAATAGAATGGCATCTGCCCATGAAGAAGCACCTGCCCAAAAGACAGATAAGAAGCCTTTGGCTAAACTTTCAATAATCCCTAGTAGAAATCCTCCAAGCATCGCACCTGGAATGACACCAATCCCACCAAGCACAGCTGCAATAAAGGCTTTAAGTCCAGGCATAACACCCATTAAAGGTTTGATTTGAGGATAAGCCATAGCAAAGAGAATCCCCCCCATTGCTCCTAGCGCAGAACCAATTGCAAAAGCAATAGAAATGGTCTTATTTACAGAAATCCCCATAAGTGCTGCCGCCTGTTTGTCTTCAGAAGCTGCACGCATAGCCTTCCCTAACTTAGTCTTTTTGATAAAAAGCTCTAAAGCGAGCATGAGCAATATAGAAAACCCTAATGAGATCAACATAATTTTACTAATTTGAAGTTGCCCAATTTGAATGGGTGCAAGTGAAATCGTTGGAAATGGTTTAGAACTTGCTCCAAATAATATGGTAAACAAGGTTTCTAAGAAAAAGCTTACCCCAATAGCGGTAATTAGTGCCCACATTCTAGGTGCTTGACGAAGCGGTTTGTAGGCAATCTTTTCAATTCCCATCCCAATTACTGCGCAAGATACCATAGAAATAATAATAGCAATCGGTAATGGCAAGTTAAAAACTGCAATCATCACAAAAGCAATATAGGCTCCCACCATCATAATATCACCGTGTGCAAAGTTGATTAGTTTAACAATACCATATACCATGGTATAACCTAATGCAATCAATGCATAAATACTTCCTATATGTAAACCATTTAAAATCTGCTGTATCAATAGTGTTCCATAATCCATATTAAAATCCCCTCTCCTCTAATTTTACATAACTCTTTTAAAAGTTGTAAAATTTAGGACTGTTATACAACAGTCCTCTTTGCTTAAATTTATTTTACAGCATCTAACTTTTTGTAAAGTTTATTTTGTCCATTTTGAATAGCAATAACAGATACAGACTTCACTGGATTACGATTTGCATCAAAGGTAATATCTCCTGTTACACATTCTAAATCTGTATTTTGAAGTGCTGTGACAACAGCAGTTGCATCTATAGTTCCTGCTGTTTTAATTGCTTCAAGCATAATACGTGCTGCATCATATCCTAGTGCTGCAAAAGCATTTGGTTCTTCATTATATTTAGCTTTATAGTTTTGAATAAAGTTTTGAACCATTTCAGATGAATCTTCTACGGTATAATGGTTAACAAAGTAACTACCTTCTACAACTTCTGGGTTATTTACTGTTTTTTCTGTTACGCCATCCCAGCCATCTCCACCAATAAGTGTTGCATCAATCCCAATTTCCCTTGCTTGTGTAGCAATGTTTGCAATCATCTCATAGTAGTCTGGAATGACGATGACCTCTGGATCTGCATTTTTTACATTAGTTAAAATAGGTTTGAAATCTACATCACTATTTCCATAGTTTTCAACTCTTACAATTTCTCCACCATTTGCCTCAAAAAGTTCTTGGAATGCCTCTGCAATGCCTGATGAATAGTCCGACTCAGAGTTGATCAGTACAGCTACTTTTTTTGCATTTAAATCTTCTGTTGCAAACTTAGCAAGTAGTTCACCTTGTGCTGGGTCTATGTAACATGCTCTAAAGATATTGTTTCCTATTGTTGTAATGTCTGCTTTCGTTCCTGTTGGTGTAATCATTGGAATATTCTTCTTGGCCGCTAAGTGAGCAATTGTCTCAGTTGTACTGCTAATATCCGAACCAATAAAAGCAACAACTTTATCATTTTCAACTAACTTCTTGAAGGCATTTGTTGCATCTTGTTGATTGGCCTTATTATCTTCTAAAATAAACTCAATTTGTTTTTCTAGCACACCACCTGCTGCATTGTATTCCTCAATTGCCAATTTTGCACCATTACTGGCGGCAATACCATATTGAGCACATGACCCAGTTAAATCAAAACTTGCTCCAACTTTAATACTGTCATTACTTCCTCCTGCTTGCTGACATCCTACAAAGTTCATTGAAGTCATCATAACTGCTAATCCCATAGCAAATATTTTCTTTGTTTTCATAATATCCCCCCATAAATTTTATTATCATATTTGAAATTATACTCAATATAACATTCAATTTCAAGAATTATTTCTTACAAATTTTATATATTTATTATATTCAATATAATAACACGGTTTATTTATGATTTTATTTTGATTATAAAAATCATTTAATTTATAATTTCATAATTTTTAATACGCATTATGTGAACTTTGCTTTTTAGGACTCACCTCTTGAAACCCTTATAAAATCTTTGTAAAATAAAAGAAGATACGAAAGGATGGTTGCAAATGCTTTACATAACTCATACACTGCCTTTAAGCAGTACTTTCCCTACTGCTCATCACTGTTTTTTAGATCTAGAAACAACCGGATTATCTAAACAACATGATTTTTTAATCTGTTTAGGACTAGCTTCTAGAAAAGGAGAGACACTTTATATAGAACAATGGCTTTTAGAAAATGGTTCTGAAGAAAAAGACCTCCTTCATCTACTCATGGAAAGACTCTCTGCTTACAATAAAATCTATACTTATGGTGGTAAACATTTCGAGTGGCCCTTCTTTATAGAAAAGTTACAAGCTTATGGACTTGATTCCTCCTTTTTGACTACTTGCCACTTAGTGGATTTAAAGCCTTCCAAAGCAAAACGCTCTATCTTAGAGATGCATATAGGTTTTCATCGTATACAAACTACTTCTGGCAAAGAACTAGCCAAATTGGCTAAACTTCTTTTACAAGGGCCTAACCCATCCTATGCAACACTTATTTTAGAGCATAACAAAGAAGAACTTCTCAGTTTACAAGCCATTTTTAACTATACTCAATTTATGAAACAACTCAGTCCATCCATTTTACAAGACTCTCACTTAGATACATACCGAGTCACTTTTACTTTGAAGCCTTTACAGTTGTATAATACTTCTTTTAAAGGTTCTCATGAAGAAGAGGGCGTTGCTTATCACTACGATGCCACTACCGGACTCATGTTCCTTTATGCTAAAGCACGTCACTTACAACTTAAAGCTTATTTACCACCTAAAGACTACTACTTCGTAGAAGGGAAACTGTTGCATAAGTCTCTTGCCAAATTACTCCCTACTTCTATGCGTCAAAAAGCTACTAAAGACACTTGCTACTTAGAACAAACAGGTTACTACTTACCTTTTGTATTCGAAAAAGATAGTCTCATCTGGCAAGATGAAGCTAAACACGGCTACACCTTATATGATGCCCCCTCTTTTGAACCGCATCTTCTTCCCCTTCTTGAATTATTGCTCAAAAAAATAACGCAAAAGTCTATTTGACTTTTGCGTTATTTTTCTCATAAAAGAAAATATGAGAAGAATTCATGAAATGTTTTTCAATGTATTGGTCTGCTTGTGCTTTCGCAAGGATTTCACGATCTATATCTGTAGCTATAATTTAAATTTGTTGAAGCTTTGTCAAGACCTCATCAATAACATCTGCTGGTGTAGATGCACCTGCTGTCACCCCTACCTTTTCAATCCCTTCAAAGTCTTCCTCTTTTAACATACTTGCATCATCAATGCAGTAAGTCTTTGGACAAAGAGACCCACAAATTTCATAAAGCTTTTGTGTATTTGAGCTATGACGGCTTCCAATAACAACCATTGCCTCAACTTGTGAAGCCATCTCACGTGCTTCATTTTGTCTTTCCGATGTTGCACTACAAATGGTATTCATAAATTTTATATTGTATCCTGCTTGTTCAAGTGCCTCTACAATTTCGTCCACCACTGCCTTTTTATAAGTCGTTTGAGAAACAATAAAATAGCGTGCATCTTGGCTCAGTTGGCTAAAATCTAACTCTGATTTATTTTTAAGAATGATACATCCCTTTTTAGTCCATCCATTAATCCCTATAATTTCAGGATGATTGGCATCACCTATAAGGATAATATTGAAACCTTCTTTTTCATGACGGCTTACAAGCTTATGAATTTTAGTTACATAAGGGCAAGTAGCATCAATGACATGAACTGACTTCTCATAAGCCTCTTGATAAACTTCTTCTGGCACCCCATGAGCACGAATAATAAGTTGGTCCATCGGCACATGATCCATATGCTCAATCGACTCAATGCCCTTTTCATGTAACTGATGTGTCACCGTTTCATTATGAATAATATGACCTAATGTATATGTTTTTTTTGTAGAGTCTGTTTTAAAAGCCATATCTACAGCGCGTTTAACACCAAAACAAAAACCAGCGCTTTTTGCTAATAATATTTCCATTTAATCAACTCCTATTGTCTTTCCTTAAGTAGTTCTATAATATGTGTTACAATCTGTTCTACACTCAGATTGGTTGTATCTACTTCCACTGCATCTTCAGCCTTTTTAAGCGGTGACACACTACGATTCATATCTTGGTAGTCACGGGCTTCGATTTCTTCAAGAAGTGTTTCAAAGCTTATTTTCAAACCTTTTTCTTCGTATTCTTTAAAACGTCTTTTTGCACGTTCTTCACTTGAAGCTGTTAAAAAGATTTTAAGAGTAGCTTTTGGTAACACTACAGTCCCTATGTCACGTCCATCCATGACAACGGACTTCGTAGCTGCTAATCTTCTTTGCATATCCACTAAAGCTGTACGTACTTTGGCATAAGTTGCGACTTTAGAAGCAGACGCTGCTACTTCTTGGGTACGAATTGCCTCACTTACATCGTCTGAATTTAAATAAATACATTGTGTTGCATTTTCATAAGTTAAATCGATATGCATGTCTTCTAGTACTTCATTCACAAGGTCTTCAAAGTTATAGTCAATGCCTCTTTGAATACAGTATAGTCCTACACTACGGTACATGGCACCTGTATCAATATAGGTACACCCCAGTTCTGCTGCTACGCGTTTGGCAATTGTACTTTTTCCGGCTCCTGCTGGCCCGTCTAAAGCTAGTGAAAAATGGGCTAGGTCTGGACGTAGTTTGCGTGCTTCGCCTAAATATTGATGTTTAACTGTATGCTGTGTTTCTTTTCCACTTGTACAAAGCATAGATAAACGAATGCAATGCTCAAGTGAACCTTCAACATCCATTTCTTGCATACACATAAGTGCTGCCTCAGTAATACCTAATGCTCTTGCTGCAATAGCTGGGTAAGCTGCATTTAAATCTTTTGTGCAAGTAAATATGATTTGTATAATTTCATCTATCTCTATATGATTGGCTTTTAATACAGCTTCTAGGAGTCTTCTCGTTTGACTTACGATAGACTCTTTAGTATTTTGGGCTGTAATTGCGCCTCTTACGGCAACACTCTTCATCTTATCCCTCTCTTTAATCGCATTTTTCCTTAGCGTTTCCTGAATTGTTAGGATTTTGTCCATTGAGTTCTCTTGTATCATCATAAACTTCATATTCCATCCATACTGTTTCAAGGTTATCTAAGTTGGCTGAAATCTCATCCTTTTTACGTAAGCTAATGGCTACAATAATGGCATTAATAATACTAAGCGGTGCAACGAGTGAATCCACAAAAGAAACCATCTCACTGCGTCCAATTAACGTATGTTCTGCATACTGTGCAATAGGTGAAATGTAGCTATCTGTAATGGCAATAACATGAGCCTGTCTTGTACGGGCATATTCAAGTGCCTTAATAATACGTTTAGAATAACGTGGGAAGCTAATCCCAATAACTACATCTTTATCACTAATATGGTGTATAATTTCAAAAATCTCACTGATGCTATTGGTATTCACCACTTTAACCCGTGGGAAAATAATATTAAAGTAAAAACCTAAGAAGCTTGCAAGTCCTGCACAACTTCTTACGCCTAAAATATAAATAGTATCTGCTTGAATAATCTTATCAATAGCATTATCAAATGTTTCTTCATCTATTTGTTCAATGGTATAAGCAATTTTTTCTTGATCTGTTTGAAGTACACTTTTTAAAACGTGGTTGACGTCAATACGATCTGTGGTAACTTCTAAACGTTGCATCGCTGTAAGCTTGCTCTTTACAAGTTCTTCAAGTGCTTCTTGGAATTTAGGGTATCCATCATAACCTAATTCGTTTGCAAAACGTACGACTGTTGATTCACTTACCCCTACAATTGTTCCAAGTCGTGCGGCTGTTAAGAACACTGCTTTTTCGTAATGCTCTAAAATGTAGTTGGCAATGAGCTTTTGCCCCTTACTCAGCTTAGGCATACTTTTTTTAATGCGATGAATTAAATCATTGTTCATATTCATTTCCTTTCAAATACCTTCTTTATCTTTTATCTAGTATCATTATATATGATATTTTGCTTTTTACAACGATATTTTATGAATTAAAGCATAAAAAAGGCTCCAGGATGACTATTCCCTGCAGCCTTTTGTGTTTTTTATAGATTAGACCGGATAAGCTTTGTTTTTGGTATCTGCAACAGCGGGGTCCACTTTTACCGCTTGGGCTTCTCGGTGTTTAAAGAAATCAGTTGCAACTTGTGGGAATAAAGCATAGGAAAGCACATCTTCATCTTGTTTCTTATAGATTGCCATTTCCTTTTCAAGCTTATCTAGTTCTGGTGTGAGAAGGTCGGCTGGTCTACAAGTAATAGGTTGTTCATCCCCTATGATTTTCTTGATGATTTCTTGTTCAATTGGGACTGGTGTACTGCCGTATTCACCACGTACAATCCCTTTAGACTCTTTAGAAACCATTTTGTAACGTTCTCCTGCAAGAACGTTGAGTACAGCTTGTGTCCCTACGATTTGACTACTTGGTGTAACAAGAGGTACATAACCAAAGTCTGCACGTACTCTTGGAATTTCTCTTAATACCTCATAGTATTTATCTTCAGCATTTTGTTGTTTAAGTTGGGATACAAGGTTTGAAAGCATCCCTCCTGGCACTTGATAACGAAGGGTATTGATATCTACTGCTAATACTTTTGTGTTCATCAAACCACTTTCAAGTGCTTCTTCACGCATGGGTCTAAAGTATTCAGTAATTTCACTTAAGGCTTCTCCATCGATGCCTGTATCATAAGGTGTACCTTTAAAGGTTTCAACGAGCACTTCAGTTGCTGGTTGAGAAGTACCCATAGCAAGTGGTGACATGGCTGTATCAATAATATCACAGCCTGCTTCTACCGCTTTTAAGTAAGTCATAGAAGCTACCCCACTTGTATAATGGGTATGAAGTTGAATAGGAAGGTCTGTATTTGATTTTAAAGCTTTGACTAAGCGTTCTGCTTCATAAGGCACTAAAAGTCCTGCCATATCTTTGATGCAAATAGAATGTGCACCCATATTTTCAATGCGTTTTGCAAGGTCTACATAGTAAGCTAAAGTATGTACATCACTGAGTGTATAAGAAATAGCAACCTGTGCATGACCACCTTCTTTGTGCGTTGCTTTAACCGATGTTTCTAAGTTACGCATATCATTTAAAGCATCAAAGATACGAATAATATCAATGCCATTTGCAATACTTTTTTGAACAAAGTATTCTACTACATCATCTGCATAGTGACGATAACCTAAAATATTTTGCCCTCTAAAGAGCATTTGAAGCTTTGTATTCTTTACTTCTTTACGAATTTTACGTAGCCTTTCCCAAGGATCTTCTTTTAAGAAGCGAAGACACGCATCAAAGGTTGCACCGCCCCATACTTCCATAGCATGGAAGCCAACTTGATCCATTTTAGAAACAATAGGTAAAATTTGTTCGGTTGTCATACGTGTAGCAATTAAAGATTGGTGTGCATCACGTAATGTTGTATCCATTATTTTAACAGGTCTTACAATATTTTCTGACATGTATATGAGCCTCCCTTATTAACCATAAATTGATAGTAGTACACCTGCTGCAATGGCAGAACCAATTACCCCTGCTACGTTTGGTCCCATTGCATGCATCAGTAAGAAGTTTGTTGGACATTCTTCTTGTCCTGTTTTTTGAACAACACGTGCTGCCATTGGCACAGCAGATACCCCAGCTGCTCCAATAAGTGGATTGAATTTCTTCCCACTTGCATAGTACATAATCTTACCAAACAAAACACCTGCTGCTGTCCCAACAATAAAGGCAAAGAGTCCTAATGCCAAAATACGAAGTGTACTTGTATTGAGGAACTTTTCTGCACTTGTAGAAGCGCCGACTGAAATTCCTAATAAAATGGTAATGATAGACATCATCGCATTGCTTGCTACATCGGCTAAACGATTAGTTGATGCAACTTCTTTTAACAAGTTACCAAACATTAACATCCCAACAAGTGTACCTGCTGATGGTAAAATAAGTGATACGACAATGGTAACAATAATTGGAAAGACAATTTTCTCTGTTTTTGAAACAGGACGAAGCTGTTCCATTTTAACCATACGTTGTTCTTTAGTTGTGAAAAATTTCATAATAGGCGGCTGAATAAGTGGTACAAGGGCCATATAAGAATAAGCAGATACGGCAATCGCCCCAAGTAAATGTGGTGCAAGCTTTGTGGCTACAAAAATAGATGTAGGGCCATCTGCTCCTCCGATAATACCAATAGATGCGGCTTCTGGACCTGTAAAGCCAAGCAAAAGCGCACCTAAGAATGCTACGAAAATACCAATTTGAGCTGCTGCACCTAAAAGTAAGCTTTTAGGATTGGCAATAAGTGGCCCAAAATCAGTCATTGCCCCTACTCCTATAAAAATAAGAGGTGGGAAAATACCTAACTCTTTACCCATACCTATGTAGTATAAAAGTCCACCTGGTTCTAACTTTCCTGTTACTTCATTTATCATATCCGGTGAAGTAATTCCAACGCCTGGTAAGTTAACCATGAGCATACCAAAGGCAATTGGGACAAGTAAAAGTGGCTCAAACCCTTTTGCAATAGCTAAATAGAGCAGACCACAGGCAAGAATAATCATTGCTGCATACTCCCATTGCATTTGTGCAATACCTGAACTTAAGCAGAATTCTTTGACTGCGTCTACGAAGACACTCAATATATTCATTTTTGTTTCCCCCTCTAAGCATTAGGTCAAAAGATTAGTTCATAGAAACAATCACATCGTTTGCTTCTACCATAGCACCTGCTGTTACGTTTACAGATGCAATAGTGCCTGATGCAGATGCGAAAACTTCATTTTCCATTTTCATCGCTTCTAAGATTGCAATGAGGTCACCTTCTTTAACAGCTTGTCCTACTTTTACTTTAACATCTACAATTTTACCTGGCATAGGTGCTACAACTTTATTTGCACCTGTTGCACCTGTTGCTACTGGTGTCGCAACGGCTTTAGGTGCAATTGGTACCACAGGTGTTGCGATAGGTTGTGCAACGCCTGTTACAGGTGTACTTACACCACCTACTAATTCTTCTACTTCTACTTCATATGTATTCCCATTAACTGTTACTTGAAATTTTCTCATGGTTTAAACCCTCCCAAATTTTCTATGCTCTATGTCTATTAATTTGTCTCAATGAACGTACTTGCAACTTATCTGTCGTTGTCTCAAGACTGGCTGCAATCACGGCTGTAATCACGGCTACAAGTTCAAGTTCTGCTGTAACATCCACAATAGTTTCTGTAGTTGCCATTTCTTCTACAATTGTCACTGCAACCTCTTGCTTGGTGCTTTTCTTTCCTTCGATTATTGCTACAATATAGCCTGTTAGCTTAATTAAAGCAATGAGAATCAGAAGTACAACGAATACCATAGATACCCCGATTAAGAATACACTTAATCCATCAATCATGGCACCAAAGTTCAAACTTAGTTTCATTTGGCTCACCTACCTTATACTGTTGCGTGTTTTTTTAATGTACTTGCCACTTGTTTGGTACAAAGTACTTCAAGGGCCGCAATAACACGTTTTCTTGTAGCTGCTGGTTCAATAATATCATCGATATAGCCATGCGCTGCTACTGCATATACGTTGCTATGTGCTGCTTCGTATTCTGCTATTTTTTCATTCATGAGTGTAAGCTTATCACTAGCATGTGCTAGTTCTTCTTGGAACATAATTTTAACAGCACTTTCACTGTTCATTGTTGAAACTTCAGCAGTTGGCCATGCATACACATAGTCACAGCCTAAATGTTTACTATTCATTAAAGTATACGCCATACCATAAGCTTCTTTTAAGATTACATTAACTTTAGGTACGCTTGCATTGGCAAAAGCAAACGCTAATTTACTTGCAGCTTTAATGATGCCTAACTTTTCAGTTTCTACAGTGGATGCAATGCGTTCAATTTGGGTAAGGGTTACTAATGGGATATTAAAAGCATCACAGAACTCTACAAAACTTGTTATTTTTTCAACTGCTTTTAAATCAATGATTGCATCTGTATTGGCAATAATCCCTACTGTTGCACCATTCATTCTTGCAAAAGCTGTTAAAGCTTTTGTACCATATTCATGACTCACTTCTAGATATGTACAGTCATCTACGATGGAAGTTACAATATGACCTACATTACCACTTTCAAAGTCAAATTGATTCAGCTGGGCATCTACTCGGTTTAAGTCATCATGACATACAATGCAAGGTGCTTCTTCTTCACTGTTAGAGGGTAAGAAGCTTACTAAGTCACGTACACTTGCAATCAAGCTTGGCTCATCCTCTGCTCCAAAGTTTGCTAAGCCACTTTCACTTAAGTGCACTTTAGGTGCTGCCACTGTATCAAAAGATGCTTTTTTATCTTCAAGGGTATTAGGACTATTTAAGTACATCTGTCCATTCTTTGTTGAGATAAATGTAAAATCAGATAATCCTGCTATAAAGGATGCTCCCCCTGCACAGTCTCCACATACAACAGCAATCTGAGGCACAAGCCCTGAGGCTTCTGTCATTTTACCAAAAATCATTCCATAACCATTAAGTGCTTCAATACTTTCTTCTAAGCGAAGTCCTACTGTATCTACAAAGCCTACAACAGGTGCACCCATCTTAATAGCATCATCATAAGTCTTAACAATTTTCTTCGCATGCATCTCGCCAATTGAACCAGCCATAACAGTTGGATCTTGACTATACACGTAAATAAGATTTCCTTCGATCGTACCATATCCACATACAACACCATCTGCTGGTGCTTTGTCCCCTTTACAAGCTATAGTCTTACTTGTAATGAAAGTACCAATTTCAACGAAACTATTTTCGTCTAGTAAATGTGTGATTCTGTCTCTGGCAGTTAGCTTACCTTTATCTAAAACTGCCTTTTTAGCCGCTTCATCATAGCCACTTTGAATAGCTGCTTTGTGAGCTTCCAGTTCAGATAATTTTTGTAAAGTGCTCATCTGATACCCTCCAATTAGTAAAAATATTAAAAACAAAGTTATAAAAATTGCCATTTATAGTATACTAAAATAAAATAAAATATACAATATATTTTTATATTATTTTGTATATTTTATGACATTTAACTTTATTTTTCTGATTTCAACCTATGATTTTCGGATAATGAGGAAACAATTGGGACAAGCTTTTTTTACATTCTTTACATTTAGGTGTAAAATTGAATATTCTCTTACATGGTAAGTTGTCAGAAAGGCTTCAATATGTTCATGTTCTTTTCGCCCTTCCTCATGCCCGGGATAGGTCATGACTGCAAGGAGTCCACCATCTGAAAGCTTGTCCATAACTTTTTCTAATGCTACAAGGGTCGTCTCTGTATGGGTCACAATACTTTTATCTGCACCTGGTAAGTAACCCAGATTGAAAAGAGCAAGATCAATCTCCCCTTCAATATAGTGTTCTAAGTTATGATGCGAATCTAAAATGAGGCGGACTTCTTTATTTGTACCTACTATCTTTGCTCCACTTGCATCTAATGCTTGCTGCTGGACATCAAACCCATAGAGATGTTGCACTTGGTTTTGCCTATGCAAAAACTCTAGGTCATGACCATTCCCTAGAGTTCCATCCATTGCTGTTAAGTTTTGTTTACCCCACATTTTAAGGTGTTGCTCAATAAGAAGATGTAGATTTTCGGTCATATTACGGCTTAGCATCTTATTCACCTAAACCTTTCAAGTAGTTAATTTCCTCTCTTGAAAGTGGACGGTATTGTCCTACTTCTAAATCACCAAGTGTTAAGTCCCCCATAGAAACACGTGTTAGTCTTAAAACATCATAGCCTACTGCTGCACACATTTTTCTAACTTGGCGGTTACGCCCTTCATGGATAGTTAAACTAAATGTTGTTGTTGCACCATTTTGTCTCATGATCTTAACTTTAGCAGGTGCTGTTAAATAACCATCAATGACAACCCCTTGTTGTAACTTTTGAAGCGTGGCATTGCGCACATCCCCTTTAACTTTTACAACGTAAGTTTTATCTACATGATGCTTAGGATGCGTAAGTGCATAAGTGAGTGCTCCATCATTGGTTAAAAGGAGTAATCCTGTTGTGTTGTAGTCTAAGCGCCCAACTGGGAAAATACGATAAGGAATGTTTTTCACAAGGTCTAGTACTGTTGGGCGGTCTTTTTCATCGGATACAGAAGTGATGTAGCCTGTTGGCTTGTTAAGTAAGTAATACACCAGTTGTTCTTGCATCTTGACGGGTTGATTTTCAAAGAGTACTTCATCGTCATCCTCTACTTGCATGCCTTGTTCTGTCACGACTTGTCCATTGACTTTAACTTTGCCTTCTTCTATATATTGCTCACATTTTCTTCTTGAACCTACTCCACATTGTGCTAAATATTTTTGTAATCGCATAAATCTACCCTTTCTTGTGTTACCTTTTATTATAATGTTTAATTATATCTGTCTTATATTGTTTAGGTTATAGCCATTAATCTGTCTTTTTATACCACTTGTCCGGACCTTTTAAGGCTGAATCTAATGGATTTCTCCCTCATTATTTTCTTCAATATGGAAAAGCTTTTTAATTTTATCCATAAGCGTTGCACGTGCTATACTGCGGTTAGCTAATAAATCTGTCTTTTCCAAAATCGTATTGCCACATACCACCTCTAGCTTTCCAACCACTTGGTTTTCTAGAACAGGGGCCATCAACTCACTTGGCAATGTCTTTTTGATTTCTACTTTTGCTTTTTCTTCTGCTGAAAGAGGAAGCACAATCTCTTCTTTAGCATAAACTTCTACTTGTTCTTGTTTGCCTTTTTGAACAGGTACTTCGCCATAGATTGTTTCATCATCCAATACTTTATACTTTTTATAATTATCAAAGCCATAATTCATCAACTTAATGACATCTGTGTATTTACGGGATTTACCTTTTGCATTCCACCCTGCACCCAGGGCCACACCTACAAGCTCCATGCCGCCTTGTTTAGCTGCACCTACAAAACAGTGCCCGGCTTTACTTGTAAAGCCGGTTTTGACACCTTCTGCACCCTCATATTGACTTAAGAAGCGATTCTTATTCATAAGATGATGAGGCTTGCTACCCTCTACCGCTTCTGTGGGAATACTTATTTCTGAGGTATTAATAATCTTGACAAACTCGGGGTTTTCTAAAGCATAGGCTGCTATAAGCGCCATATCATAGGCTGTCGCATGGTGGTTGTCTCCATCTAATCCATTAGGTGTTTCAAAGCAAGTCGCTTCAGTACCTATCTCACGTGCCTTATTGGTCATCATCTCACAAAAGCCTTCTACCGTACCACCTACATGTTCTGCTATGGCTACTGCTGTATCATTATGAGATTCTAACATAAGGGAATAGAGTAGGTCTCCTAATCTTTGCTTTTCACCTGTTGCTAAATTGAGTTTCACTTTAGGTGCACGAGCAGCCTTCCCTGAAACTGTAACAATTTCATCTAACTTCCCAGACTCAATTGCCACAATACAAGTCATAATCTTGGTTGTGCTGGCCATAGCCAAGGGCGCATGGGCATTTTGTTCATAAAGTACCCGCTTACTATCCTTCTCTATCAAAACAGAACCTTTAGAATAAATCGTTCCAGGACCTTCACTTGCGTACACACATTGAGTAATTAAAAGGGCTATCGCCACAGTACTTTTAATACCTCGTTTCATATCATCCTCTCCTTCGATCATGCATATTCTAAGATTCAGCATCCCTCATCTGTTTCCATTTTATACATGATTTTAAAGAGTCTTTAACCTTACTTGCTTATTTCAATCGTTTCATTTTCAACTTCTGCTTGACTTGTTGCTTCTTCAATACTTTCTTCTGAGATATAGTTCATCTCTTCTTCAATTTCTTTTTTGAAGCGTTCAATTAACTCTTCTTTCACTTTAGGAAGCTCTTCAATAGTCTTAAAGCCAAAGTGACGTAGGAAACTTGTTGTTGTTCCAAATAAGATAGGACGCCCAATAACATTAAGTCTGCCTACTTCTTCTATAAGGTCATACTCTAACAGCCTACTTACAGCATGCTCACTCCTCACACCTCGAATATCTTCAATCTGTGCCTTTGTAATAGGCTGTGAGTAAGCCACAATAGCTAATGTCTCTAAAAGTGCTTGGGTGAGGAGCTTCTTTACAGGCTTTTGCTTATAGCGTTGGATGTATGTAATATTGCGTGGCACTGTACACATTTGATACCCATTATCCACTTCAATAATCTCCATCCCACTGTTCGTCTTACCATACCACTCATTAAGTCTATAAATAGCCATATGGATGGTAATTTCTTCTGTTTCGCAAATTTCGCATAGCTTACTACTGGGTACACTATCGCCTACATAAAAGAGTATAGATTCTAATATACTCTCAAGTTCAGTCTTTTGCATCTTCCTTCACTCCCGTAATGATAATATCTGCCAGAGGCTTTTCTTGTACAATACGAATTTGTTTTTTATGTACTAATTCTAGGATAGACATAAAAGTTACAATACGTTCAACTTTTGGCATACTTATTGTGCACAACTCAAAAAAGGAGACTCTTCCATTTAACTCTAATAAGTTTAAAATGTATAGCGCCTTCTGCTCAATAGTATACGTATCTTTCTTCAAAATAGAAGAATCAATCTTTTTAGATTTTTGATGCACTAATATTTGTTTTTGTTTCATTAAATTTTGAAAAGCTTCATAAAGTTGCTCTAAAGTTACATCTATTAATAAATCTTGCGTCGTAGGTGTTGGCAGTTCAATTTGATCTGCGCTTTCATTATTTCTAAAACAATAATCTGAAGAAAGATTTTGTCGTTCATCCAGTTCATGAGAAACGTATTTGATTTTTTTATACTCTAAAAGCTTTCTAATTAGTTCTTCCCTAGGGTCTTCTTCTATGAGTTCTTCATTTTTAGGAGGCTTAGGCAAAAGCATTTTAGATTTAATATAGAGTAAAGTTGCCGCCATGACAATAAATTCACTCATTTGTTCTAGCTCTAGCGTATGAGATGCCTCAATATACGCTAAATATTGGTCCGTAATAGAAGAAATTTCTATATCATAAATACTCATTTTATTTTTTTCAAGTAAATAAAGTAATAAGTCAAGAGGACCTTCAAATTCTTCTAGTTTAAATGTTACGCTCATTCATTTTCTCCTTACTGACAACAATCTATTAACAGTTTAGCGATTTCGTTCCCATATTGCAAGTTAAACCGTAAACTTTGTCGTAAGAAAGCGAATCTGCCCGATACTATTTAAGAAAAAGAAGCTAGGCCACATTATAGCTTAATGTGACCTTAGCCTATTCTGCTTACTATTTCATTTCAACTTAATCTAAAGTAGCGTGCTCCCATATAAGGAAGCATATGATTGAACTTGGCTTTACCTACATCAAATGCCGCAACGAGAGGTGCTTCTCCTACGACTTCACCATCCATGCTATAAGTAATCATTCCTAGCTTTTGGTTTTTGTAGATAGGTGCTACAACATCTTCGTCATATTTAATGTCATAAGAGAGTTCTTTTTCTGTACGTTCCTTAGGCACCACAAAAGCCATAGAATCTTCAATAGTGAGTTCCACTACTTTTTGATCACCCTTTTTCACTTTCATATTTCCAAGGACTTCACCTACCTCAGGTCCCTTTTTCACTTTGTAGTTGGCAAATCCATAATCTAAAAGCTGTGCAGCTTCTCTGAACCTGATTTTACCATCTTGAGATCCCATAATAACCGCAATTAAGTTCATGTCGTCTCTTGAAGCTGTTGCACTCACACAGTGTTTAGCTTGAGGGGTATAGCCTGTCTTAAGTCCTGTAAGGCCGTTATACCACTTAATCATCTTATTAGTATTGGTAAGTCCAAATTCTGTATCTCCCTTACGTGTATGGTGGGTAATAGTATCCATCCAAGTCATAAGGGTTTTAGAAATTTCAGGATAATCATCAATGAGTGCACGAGACATGAGTGCAACATCATGAGCAGAAGAAACATGCCCATCAATGTGTAAACCACACGCATTTTTAAAAGTGGTATGTTCCATTCCAAGTTCTTTAGCACGTGCATTCATCATATCTACAAATTGGCTTTCGCTGCCACCAATGTATTCAGCCATAGCAACTGCTGCATCGTTAGCAGAAGCAATACAAATCGCTTTCACTAAGTCACGTACAGATTGTTGCTCGCCCTCTTCCATGAAAATTTGAGATCCACCCATGCCTGCTGCATGGCTACTCACTGTGACAGGATCATCCCAGTTTATTTTTCCTGCTGCAATAGCTTCGTGGATAAGTAAAAGGGTCATAACTTTTGTAATACTTGCAGGTGGAATTTCATCATCCATATTTTTTTCTAACAAAATCTTGCCACTACTGGCTTCCATAAGCACATAACTTCTTGCGGTTTCAGCCATTCCAGATGCACTAGGTGCCGGTTCTGCAAATACACTAAAAATGCTAGTAAGTGATGTGAGAAGTAGTATGCTGACTATAATTTTTTTTCTTAACATGTTGCTACCTCCTTACAATTTATTTCTATTATTTGTTATTACCAACAAAATATACTATGAATTGTGAAATAATAGGAAAATAACATCTGCTCATTCATCGTTAAAGCTGTTTGACCCTTACATCTTGAGATTTAAAATAGTCTATATCCCATAAAATCATAAAAGAGGATGCAATACGCATCCTCTTTTATGATTAAAATCCATTTCTTTCAATAATCCCTTAATGCTAGACTATTGTATTAAAAGTCACACTTATACCATTTGCTTTAGTCAGATTACTGACTTCTATTAGCTAATCGTTGTATAAATAAGCTGTGGTTTTTCTATCCTATCTTTGCTAAAGCTATAGGCTTCATAAATATATCTCATGGCAGCATCTGTATGAGATGCTTCACTATAATATAATGTCGCTAATGAATCACCTAGAGCCACTTCATCACCAATTTTCTTATGCATGATTAAACCTACACCCAAATCAATCACACTTTCTTTATTTTCTCTACCTGCACCGAGGACTAAAGCGGCTTTCCCAATCAGTTCTGTTTCAATACTTTCTACATAACCTGACTCTTTTGCTACAATTTCCATTTCATATGGTGCACTTGGAAGTAGACTATAGTCTTTGACAGCCTGCGCATCACCACCTTGTGAAGCTACCCACTCAGCAAGTTTTTCCATAGCTTTACCCGAGGCTATCAACTCATCTGCCAACGCTAAACCTTCTGCAAGCGTCTCTACACGATGTGCTAAAAGGAACATATTTGCTGCAAAAGTCTTGGTGAGTAAGGTTAAGTCTTCTGGTCCTTGTCCTTTTAAGGTTTCAATCGCTTCAATGACCTCTAAGCTGTTGCCAATAGCATTTCCTAGAGGTTGATTCATATCCGTTACAATACCAATAGTATCACGTCCAACAGCTTTACCAATACGCACCATTGTCTGTGCAAGCATTTTGGCGTCATCTAATGTTTTCATAAATGCCCCACTTCCACACTTTACATCGAGAACAATCGCATTAGAACCTGCAGCAATCTTCTTAGACATAATAGATGCAGCAATTAAAGAAACATTATCTACAGTAGCTGTTACATCGCGAAGGGCATAAATCTTTTTATCTGCTGGTGCTAAGTTACCTGTTTGGCCCACCACAGCAACACCATGTTTATTGACATTTTCAATAAAATCGTCTAAGGCAAGTTCTACTTTAAAACCAGGGAAGGACTCAAGCTTATCTACCGTTCCACCTGTATGACCTAATCCACGCCCTGACATTTTAGCAACCGGTACACCTGCTGCCGCTACCAATGGGGCTAATACAATAGTTGTTGTATCTCCAACACCACCTGTGCTATGCTTATCTACCTTAATACCTAAAATCGCTGATAAATCCAACATTTGTCCACTACGCGCCATACACTCTGTCAAATAGGCTGTTTCATCATCATTCATACCTTGAAAATAAATGGCCATTAAAAGGGCTGATACTTGATAATCTGGCAAACTTCCGTTTGTGTACCCTTCAACTACAAATTGAATCTCTTCATGACTTAACATACTGCCTAACTTTTTCTTTTCAATAATGTCATAAATTCTCATGTAATCTCCTTCTATTCAACAATTTTTTTATAAAAACTTTCACCAATACGAAGTGGTTGTAATCCAAAAATTTCGCATACAGTCTGACCAACATCTGCAAAACTATTACGTGTGCCTAGGTCAAGGCCTTCTTTAAATTGTTTGCTATAGGCTAACAGTGGTACATATTCTCTTGTATGGTCTGTCCCAGGTGTTGTTGGGTCACAACCATGGTCAGCCGTAATGATCAGTAAATCATCGGCTTTCATCGCATCTATAATCTCTGGTAAATAGCGGTCAAATTCTTCCAATCCTTTCCCATAATTTCCCCAGTCATTACGATGACCCCACTTCATATCGAAGTCTACTAAGTTTGTAAAAATCAAACCACGACTTTCTTGTTTCATGAGTTCAATGGTCTTTTTAATTCCATCTTCATTAGATTTGGTATGAGTTGCATAAGTAATTCCTTGTGCTGCAAAAATATCTTCGATTTTTCCTACTGCAATTACATCAAGTCCCTTGTTTTTGGCATAAGTCAATAAGTTTTCAGCAGGTGGTGTTACTGCATAGTCATGACGGTTAGGTGTACGTGTAAAATTGCCTGGTGTGCCTAAGAAAGGTCTTGCAATGACACGAGAAACTTCATGTTCCCCTCTTAAAAGATTTCTTGCAATTTGACACATTTCATAAAGTCTTTCAAGTGGAATAATATCTTCATGCGCTGCGATTTGGAATACACTATCTGCTGATGTATAAACAATAGGGTAACCCGTTTTCATATGTTCTTCACCTAAATCATCTAAAATAGCTGTTCCTGAAGCTGTGCAATTTCCAAGTGTTTTTGTTCCAATTGCACTTTCAAAGGCATCCATGATTTCTTTTGGGAAGCCATTTGGATAAGTAGGGAATGGTATTTCTGTATGAATACCCACCATCTCCCAATGTCCTGTTGTTGTATCTTTTCCTTTTGAAAGCTCGCCAAGACGTGCATAAGCTCCCATTGGTGCAGCATCTTTTTCAAGTGCTTGCATACCTTCTATATTTCCAAGTCCAAGTTTTGTAAGATTAGGTAATTGGAGCCCGTTATTCTTATTATAAACATGAGCAAGTGTATTTGTATCTACATCTCCATATAAATGGGCATCTGGCATAGCCCCCATTCCAACACTATCTAAAACAATCCAAATAACTCTCTTCACGTCAATCACATCCTTCTCCATATATTTCAATTATCTGGTTATAGACGTATTGTATACCAAAAAGACAAAAAAAAACAGGGGTTTTATCCCTGTTCTTCCTATTTCAAATGCTATTTAGCAATATGAGTATAAACTTGTGTGGTAGAAATATCTGAATGACCTAGCATTTGTTGCACTGATTTTAAATTTGCACCATGCTGAATCAAATGTGCTGCAAAAGAGTGTCTTAACATGTGAGGCGTAATATCCGCCTCGATATGAGCATTTTTTGCATAGGTTTTAAGAATCTTCCAAAAACCTTGTCTTGTTAAAGGCAATCCATTGCAATTGACAAAGAGTGCTTCCTCTTGTTGATCTCTAATCATCGCATAGCGTACATCTGATAAATAATGTCTAAGTGCTGTAATTGCTGGTTTACCAATCGGTATACAACGCTCTTTATTTTGATCTCTACATATAATGTAGCCTTGATTAAGATTAGTATCAGTCACTTTTAATGTAATGAGCTCAGTTACTCTAATCCCTGTTGCATAAAGCAATTCTAGCATAGCCTTATCACGAATCCCCTTAATATCTGTTGTATGTGGCTCATTTAGTAAAACAGATATGTCATTTTCGGATAAAATCTTTGGCACCTTTTTTTCAATTTTAGGCATTTCTATCACAATAGCAGGATTTTCATAAGCCTTACCTTCTTTGATGAGATAGAAAAAGAATGCTCTAATAGAAGCTAATGTTCTAGACATGGTCGATGAAGATTTATTAAGCCCTTTCATATGTTCTAGATATACCCCTATCCATTCGCTACTAATGGCACTTATCTGCTCAACACCATTCTCACTTAAGAATTTAAAAAAGTACTTTAAGTCACGTTCATAAGATTGAATTGTATTTTTAGATGCGTGTTTCACCTCATTTAAATAGACTAAGAACAAAGTAAGTTCATCGTACATAAATGTGACTCCCCCTTTTCTTACAATATTATTTATATATAGTATAAATATAAACTATTATGTATACAGTGATTATAACTAAAATGATTTTTTTTGTCTAGTAAAATTCATTTTTTTTATAAATTAAATAGGTTTTATATTTTTACTCTAGTGTTTTATAGTATTTAGTGCACTATATAATATATTATGTTCTTAAATATAATTAATTATTCAGAAATTTATAGGAAGGTTTTTAAGAAATTGCAAATTTTTATTCTATCCTATAAAAAAAAGGCTCTAGAACATTGTCTAGAGCCTTTGATTCAATAAATATTTTATATTTATTTTTTAAGTTTGTTTAATTCTTCAATTAAAGCATCGTTTAATACTTTAATGTATGTTCCCTTCATACCAAGAGAACGTGATTCAATTACACCAGCACTTTCAAATTTACGAAGTGCATTAACAATAACTGAACGTGTAATCCCCACCTTATCAGCAATTTTACTTGCGATCAGTAAACCTTCTGTTCCATCAAGTTTCTCAAAGATATGGAAGATTGCTTCAAGTTCTGAATAAGATAATGTACCAATCGCAGATTTAACGATTGCAATTTTACGTGCTTCCTCATCTGTTTCATCTTTAAGAGATGTGAGCATTTCTACAGCTACAATTGTTGCACCGTATTCAGCAAGAATCATATCTTCTGTTACGTAGCTACCTTGATTTTTTTGTTTGTAAAGTACGAAAGTACCAAGTCTTTGACCACCTGCTACGATTGGTACGATACATCCAATGTAGTTTCCACTGTTTGCACTATCTGCAAAAATTGTTTCCATAGAAACATTTTCTCTTACGTCCATCATAGAAATAAGTTGATCGTTGATAGCATAGCCGATGTATTGTTCATCGTTTACAATATCATTTGCAAAAAGATTGTGAATACCTAACACCTTACTTTTAGTACTAATTACTAATACATTTGATTGTACTACATCACTAATTACTTCACAAATATCAGAAAAGATCACGCGATCTGATCCAACACGTTGTAATAATCTATTTACTTTGCGCATTTTTTGTAATAGTTCCATTGACATAAATATTCCTCCTTAATAGTTTTCTACCGTTAGTATGTTCGAAAAATTTAAACACTATACACTCTATACATTTATCTCCACTAAAAAGACAAAGTTGAATATTTCAACTTTGTCCCCCCAAAAATTATCGTTTACACATAAATCATAATATCATAAATTAAAAGAAAACTCAAGCCTTTATTTGACACATAATTTCATTACATTTACTTTTTTTCTTGTGCATTTTGTTCATTCGACTTATTTTCACCTTTTTTTCCATAATTACATGTCGTATTTCGACATACAATATGTTTACTCTTGGCAGAACCTTTTTCGATTAGAACATCATCACATACCGGACACTTGTCTCCTGTTGGACGTTGCCAAGACATAAAGTCACAGTTATCAGCGTTATTTTCACATCCATAGTAAGTACGACCCTTTTTAGTCTTCTTCAAAATGACCTCACCACCACAAAGTGGACATTTTACGCCTACTTCTTCATACCATGGTTTCGTAAAGTTGCAGTCGGGGAAATTTGGACACCCTAAAAACTTGCCATACTTACCGTAGCGCACCACCATATGGGCGCCACACTTGTCACAAGGGATATCTGTCACTTCAGTTAAATCAATATCTTCTATCTCTTCTTCAGCTTTAATCACTGTTTTTGCAAAGTTTGGATAGAATGCTTTTATAATTTCTTTCCATTGGACATTCCCCGATGCAATTTCATCTAGAATTTTTTCAAGTTGTGCTGTGAACTCCACATCTACGATTTCGTCAAAGTGACTAAGCATAATATTATTTACAACTTCACCAAGTTCTGTTAAGTAAATCACCTTATTCTCTTTTGTCACATAGCCCCTTGCAAGAAGTGTGGTAATCGTTGGTGCATACGTACTTGGACGTCCTACGCCATTTTCTTCTAACGTCTTAACAAGGCTTGCTTCTGAATACCTTGCTGGTGGTTGTGTAAAATGTTGATTAGGTGTAAGTGTAATGCACTCAAGTTGATCCCCTACGTTGACTTTAATCGTTGTCACTTTACCCGTTTGCTCATTTTCTAAAGCATATGCTTTTAAATACCCGTCAAAAAGCTGAATTGAATAGGTTGCTTTAAAAGTATACGCTCCATTTTGAATATTGATAGCATGTGATTCATAGCGGGCTGGTGTCATCTGACTACCTACAAATCTACTCCAAATCATTTGGTATAGACGATATTGATCACGACTTAAGTATTCTTTAATCTCTTGTGGTTCATAAGTAATATAGGTTGGACGAATCCCCTCATGGGCATCTTGAATTTTAGCTGCTTTAGCCTGTCTTTTCACAGAACTATCTTGTACATATTCTTTTCCAAATTTAGTCGTAATGTATTCCACTGCTTGCTCTTTTGCCGTATCTGAAATTCTTACAGAGTCTGTACGAATATAAGTAACAATACCTACTTCTTTTTTAGCTATTTTAACTCCTTCATAAAGCTGTTGTGCAATATTCATTGTTTTTTGAGTAGAAAAACCTAAATGCTTTGCTGCATCTTGTTGCATTGTACTCGTTGTATACGGTAGTACAGGATTTTTTACCCGTTCAGAGACTTTTGTTGAAACAACTTCAAATGGATTTTTTGAGCAGTCTGCAACAATCATATTCGCCTCTTGTTCATTACGAATATCTGCCTTTTTGTCCCCTATTTTATCAAGTTTAGCTTCAAATCCTTTAGTCCTACCTTGTTTGAAGAGTGACTCAACAGACCAATATTCTTGTTCAATAAACTCTTGAATTTCTTTTTCGCGGTCACTAATAAGGCGTAAGGTAACAGATTGTACACGTCCTGCACTTAAGCCTTTACGAATTTTCTTCCATAAAATCGGACTAATTTTGTACCCTACCAAACGGTCTAGTACTCTTCTTGCCTGTTGTGCATCTACTAAATCCATATTGACTTCACGAGGATGCTTAATAGCTTCCTTTACAGCTTGTTCTGTAATTTCATTGAATGTAATACGGTATACTTTTTTGCCTTCTAACTTTAAGGCATAATATAGATGCCATGAAATCGCTTCCCCTTCTCTATCGGGGTCAGTTGCGAGATAAATACATTTTGCACTTTTAGCTTCTTTACGTAACTTTTGTAGTAATTCACCTTTACCACGAATGGTAATATATTTGGGATCGTAGTTATGATCCACATCAATGCCTAACTGGCTTTTAGGTAAATCTCTTACATGTCCAATAGAAGCTTCTACTTTAAAGGCTTTGCCTAAAAATTTGCTTATTGTATTTACTTTGGCTGCTGACTCCACAATAACCAAGTTATTTGCCATAATAACCTCCTAATACTCTAATTCAAACGAACATATCGCCTACCTGGTAAGCGCATAATAAAGCCTTTTATCTCTAATTTTAACAAGATTTTCTCTATATTCATTTCTGTCATATTCATTTGAGTTGCAATATTTACTAATTCTTTAGGTTGCCAACTTAAGTTATCATATACCATTATTTCAACTTTATCAAGTATTTGTACTGGAATCTTTGTGCAATTATTTGTAAAATTGCTAATATGAGAAGATGCCAGTGGCATAATCTCTTGAATAATGTCCTCAGCGCTCATAACTAGCTTAGCTCCTGCTTGTATCAACTTATGACTTCCGCAACTTAGGGCACTTCCTAAATTTCCAGGTACTGCAAACACTTCCCTATTTTGCTCAAGCGCAAATCGTGCTGTAATCAAGGAACCACTTCTTTCAGCCGCCTCGACTACGACGGTTCCAAGCGTCAATCCACTAATAATACGATTGCGCTTTGGAAATTGGTAGTCTCTTGGCTGGGTAGGTGGTATAAATTCTGAGGTAATACAACCTTTTTCTAAGATTTCTTCATAAAGCCTACTATTTTGTTTAGGATAACAAATATCTACACTATTACCTAGAACTGCCAACGTTTCTCCGATTTTCAGAGCACCTTTATGAGCCCCTTCATCAATCCCTCTTGCCATACCACTGACAACTAAAAAACCTGCTTGTGTTAGGCCATATGCTAACTCCATAGCTGCTTGATAGCCATATTCTGAGCATTTCCTAGCACCTACAATAGCAATAGATGGTTTATCTAGCAAATAGCTTCCTTTGTAAAATAAGATCATAGGTGGATCGTGTATTTCTTTTAAACGTGCTGGATACAGTGTATCCTCTAAACTTACCAGCTGAATGCCTTGTTGTTTCAAGCGTTCCATATAACCAACAAGCATGGGTTGATTTTGTTTAGCTGTCTCTATGATGTGTATATTTTCTAAACTTATGCCTAGTTGACGATAAAAGGCATGATCTGCATCAAAAAATTGTTTACAGCTTCCACTTTGTTGCCACCAACTGTATTTGGTTCCTTCATGAATGGGTAAAAGATGAAAACACAAACTTTCTATTTGACTTGCTTCTATTCTATTCATTTTTAAATCATTCCTTTCATAAATTTGTAAAAATTATGTGATAACTTGTTTAAAACACTGAATTATCGGTCAAAAATATAGTTAGCAATTTTTAGAAAGGATACCCTTATGTTTTGTAAATTAATCAGTTACTGTTTAAATGGATTAGAATCTGTACAAGTAGGCGTAGAGGTAGATTTATGTGATGGATTACCTTCATTTGATATCGTTGGTTTGCCTGATAGTGCCGTGCGCGAATCTAAAGAACGCGTTAAAAGTGCTATCAAAAATAGTGGTTATGACTTTCCTATTAAGCGTATTACCATCAACTTAGCACCTGCTGATATTAGAAAAGAAGGGAGTTTATATGATTTACCTATAGCACTTGGCATCTTAGGCTGTATGGGACTTATTAATCCGTCTCATTTAAAAGAAAAAATTTTTCTAGGTGAACTGGCTTTAGATGGTGCTTTGCACCATGTAAGTGGCATTGTCCCTCTTGTCTATGGGCCAAGACACCCTACTCCTTATATCGTCCCTTTAGAAAATGCTACGGAGCTTGTCATTGCTCGTCATCAGACGTGTTTATACTTTCACAGCTTAAAGGAAGTAGTCACTTATTTAAATACAGATTATCTGCCTATTCAGCCTCTACCTATATTACAGCCTACGCCTCCCTCAGCTCTAGAAGATTATGGGGATGTCAAAGGACAAGAAGATGTTAAACGTGGGCTAGTCATCGCAGCTGCCGGGCATCACAATACACTACTAATTGGTCCTCCCGGTTGTGGCAAAACGATGATGTCTAAACGTCTACCTACTATCTTACCTCCTTTATCAGAAGAAGAACAAATTGAACTCACAAAAATTTATAGTCTAGCAACCTATTTGAAAGTCCCTTTACCCATACGTGAGCGACCTTTTAGAGCACCTCACCACACAACTTCCATAGCAGGACTTGCGGGTGGCGGATCTCATCCTAAACCTGGCGAACTCAGTTTAGCTCACTTAGGTGTACTCTTCTTAGACGAACTTTTGGAGTTTAATAAAAAAGCCTTAGAAACTATGCGTCAACCTCTAGAAGATGGTTGCATTACACTTGCACGTTCTAACGACCATATGACATTTCCATCTAAGTTTCTTTTTATCGCTGCCACCAATCCCTGCCCATGTGGCTATTATCCTGACACTACAAAGTGTCATTGCGACTTACCTTCTATCCGGCGTTACCTTGGCAAACTCTCGGGGCCTTTACTTGACCGTGTAGATATCAATCTAGAAATGCATCCAGTCTCTTTTAGCCACTTCTCCGTAGGTCCTTGCCTGACTTCAGCTCAAATGCGAGAATGTGTCTTAAAGGCACGAGCCTGTCAAGATATAAGATATGAGAAGGAAAGTTTCTCTTCCAATCATGAAATCCCAGCCCACCTTTTATCCCTCTACTGTCCGCTCACTCCTGAGGCTGAAACCTTACTTAAGACTTGGTTTGACCATTCAGGTGCTAGTGCTAGAAGCTACACAAGAGTCCTTCGTGTAGCACGCACAATTAGTGATTTAAAGGCGCAACAGCTTATAGATGAAGATGCTATGTGTGAGGCACTCTCCTATCGACTACTTGATAGACAGTTCTGGAACTAAATAAAAAAGATGGTTGCACGTTAGGCTACCATCTTTTACTTAAGACTTTGTCTTTTTTATGTTCTCTAGTTCTACAATAAACTCATCAATATCTTTAAACTTTTTATAGACAGAAGCAAATCGTATATACGATACTTCATCTATTTGCTTGAGATATCTCATTGCAATTTCACCAATTTCTGATGAACTAATTTCTTTTCTTTCAGATGCATAAATTTGATTTTCAATTTCGCATACGATGACTTCAATTTGTTCTAAGCTAATATGGCGTTTGTTGCAAGAACGCAAAATACCTTTTAGTAACTTATCACGTTCAAAAGTTTCTCTTGTCTGATTAGACTTGATGACCATAATGGGCATACTTTCAATCTTTTCATAAGTGGTAAATCTACGCTCACATTTCTCGCACTGTCTTCTTCTTCTAATTGACTTATTGTCTTCAGTTGGTCTTGAATTAAGTACTTTAGACATAGCATATCCACAAAAAGGACACTTCATGGGTTATCCTCCTACACATGTATTATACTTTAACATAACATATGTATCTCACTAAAGTCAATATTCCTCTGGTTTAACGGGCATGCCATCATGAAGTTCAACAAGGATAATGTCTTCGCCTATTTTCTTAATATTTTCCCAAGGGATTAAATATTCTGTCTCTCTTCCAAACAGTCCCATAACCTTTCCAGGTCCTGGTACAACTAACTTTTTGACCTGCCCTGTTGTCCAATCAATTTCGACATCGCAGATATACCCAAGTCTTGCACCATCTAACGTATTAATAATTTCTTTATGTTTCATATCCCCTATGCGCATTCGCTAATCCCCCTTTTATTAAATTTTATATATATTTTTTCATATGTTTAAGTGCTGTCTTTTCAAGTCTTGAAACTTGAGCTTGTGAAATACCAATTTCATCAGCTACTTCCATCTGTGTCTTTCCTGCAAAAAAGCGTAATGTTAAAATATGTTTTTCTCTACTATTTAAACGCTTCATTGCTTCGTTTAATGAAATATTCTCAAGCCAAATATCATCTTGACTTTTTTCATCGCTCACTTGATCCATGATGTAAAGTGCATCACTTTCGTCATGATAGACAGGTTCGAACAAAGAAATAGGATCCTGTATTGCATCAAGGGCAAATACAACATCTTCTTTAGGTAGTCCCAATTCTGCTGCAATCTCTTGTATATTGGGCTCTTTTGCATTTTGTCTTGTCAGTTTTTCTTTAGCCTGTAGTGCTTTGTATGCAGTATCTCTTAAAGAACGACTCACGCGTATAGAATTGTTATCTCTTAAGTAGCGTCTAATTTCTCCAATAATCATAGGAACCGCATAAGTGGAAAACTTGACGTTTTGAGTGACATCAAAGTTATCAATGGCTTTAATAAGGCCAATACACCCAACTTGAAATAAGTCATCCACATGCTCCCCTCTGTTATTAAAACGCTGAATAACACTTAAAACAAGCCGTAAATTCCCATAGATATACTCTTCTCTCGCATGCAAATCACCTTGTTCAATGAGATTAAAAAGAATTTCCTTTTTTTCATTAGATAGGATGGGCAATTTTGCTGTATTCACACCACAAATCTCTACTTTATTTATAGCCATGCAGATTCCTCCTAGTCATACCATTAAGTATTACATAAGCATATAAGTAAGCATTACCATCCCCAGAAAATTTATACATTGTCTTAACTCATTCTAGTAATTTCCTTTTTTAATCTAGATATAATCTTCTTTTCTAATCTTGAAATATAAGATTGAGAAATTCCTAGTAAATCTGCAACTTCTTTTTGAGTTTTTTCTTTCCCTTGTGTATTAAACCCAAAGCGTAGTTCTACAATTTCACGCTCCCTACTAGATAGTTTTTGCAAAGCTTGCTTGAGCAGTGTCTTATCCACTTCATCCTCAATATTGCGATAAATAATATCTGACTCAGTACCTAATATATCGGATAAAAGAAGTTCATTACCATCCCAATCCACATTTAGTGGTTCATCAATAGAAATCTCTATCTTAAGTTTATTAGTACGTCTTAAGTACATTAAAATTTCATTTTCAATGCATCTTGAAGCATACGTTGCCAACTTGATTTTCTTCTCTGGATTAAAAGTGTTGATTGCTTTGATGAGTCCAATGGTCCCAATAGAAATTAAATCCTCCATTCCAATCCCTGTATTTTCAAACTTTCTAGCAATATACACGACCAACCTTAAATTGCGTTCAATCAGTACATTTTTTACATGTCCAAGTGTTTTCATATCATCTTTGTACTTGGTAATACACATCACTAAGGATTCTTCTTCTTGTTTGGTAAGTGGTGGTGGAAGGACTTCACTTCCTCCAATATAATGGACAGACTGCTTTTTTCTTGAAACAAAAAATTCAATCCATTGTGCAATCTTGCCTCTACATTTTTTCAAAAACTTATTCCATTTCATTTTTTGCCCCCTTAAGATACCATCATATAATCAGGATGAAGAAGTGCCTTGTATGTTTCGCCTTTAAATAACTCATGGGTTACAATACCTACAACACATCCATTAAATGTTTTGTGAAACATTCCTTTTTCTAGAATCATCTCTTCCATCCTAAAGCCCAATAAAATATCTGACTTACATCCCACACTCTCATAAGGAATAAGGTACACCTTATCTTGCTTATGACGGCCTAAAATGCCCTCTATTCCTTCCCTTTTGTATGCCTCGATGAGTGCCTCTTCCTCTGTAGATAATAAAGCAGCCATTGCATCATAGGTGATAACAGTGACCGGTTGATGTGTGGTAAGTGTATATAAACGATTACCCGAATCTAAATAGGCACGTATTTTAGTCTTCTCACCTTTGTGTACGAGTGTCATGTTGTACTCAAAATGGGGCATAATAAAACGCTGACGAATATACGTACTCATACTATACAACACAAGTAAAATGACTACGCCTATACTTAAAACAAACATCAGAGATATTTCTTGTTTGGCGCCCTTTGTCAGAAACAAGTAATAGCCATTCCAAATTGCCCCCCCTATTAGAAAAGAAGCAAACTGGCATGCTATAAAAACTTTCAAGAATTCTTTATAGCTTTTTACTTGGTAAATAATCACAATAGGTATAATAGGAATCAAAAAATCATAAATATAAAAAGGTAGTTGCCTAAGTATAGGTATAAGAATACTTAGGCAGTAAAGTAAGGCTGCTATAAGACTTCCCATTAAAGTGCGCATTTTGGTCGGAGCATAATTAAGCAAAATGGCAGCACTTAAGAAAATCATACAGTCCATTATAAAGTTCACGCCAAATAAAACATCTAAATAGATTACTTGCAAGCCTCTCCCCCCTTACATGAATATTCTATAGTACAGAACTTACAAATTTTGTAAAAACAAAGAAAAGTACAAAAAAAAGATACGACAATTATCGTATCTTTTTTACGTTTATCTAGACCTTCTTAAAAAGTGTGGAATTTCCACTTGAACTTCAGAAGCTTTATTGTATTCTTCTTTTCTAACTGGAGCTGCTTCTTCCGCTCTTAACCGTTGAACCGGTGTCTCTTCAACTTGCTTAGGTTGTTCAAAACGTTGAGGAATGATTTCTTTATTGTGGAAATCTGTAGCAATAACAGTGATAATGATTTCATCACCTAATTCTTCATTAATAGATGTACCAAAGATGATTTCAGCATCTGGATCTACACATTCACAAATAAGGTTTGCACCCATATTAGCTTCCATAAGACCTAGTGATTCACCACCTGCCATGTTAATGAGTACACATCTTGCACCATCAATCGTTGTGTCAAGAAGTGGACTACTGATAGCTTGCTTGATTGCTTCTTCTGCACGATTTTCACCCGATGCACGACCAATACCCATATGTGCAACACCTTTGTTGTTCATAATCGTACGTACGTCTGCAAAGTCAAGGTTAATAACCCCTGGGTTTGAAATCAGATCAGCAATCCCTTGTACCCCTTGTTGAAGTACATCATCTGCTTTGCTGAAAGCCTCGAGCATAGTTGTTTTCTTGTCAATAACTTGAAGAATTTTATCATTTGGGATAATAACAAGTGTATCCACAGACTTTTTAAGTTCTTCAATACCTTTTTCAGCATTAAGCATACGCTTTCTACCTTCAAATCCAAAAGGTTTTGTTACAACACCTACTGTTAAGATGCCTTGTTCTTTAGCAATACTGGCAATAACAGGTGCAGCACCCGTACCTGTACCACCACCCATACCTGCTGTAATAAACAACATGTCTGTGCCTTTAATCGCTTGAATAATTTCTTCACGACTTTCTTCAGCTGATTTTGTTCCAATCTCTGGATTAGCACCTGCTCCTAATCCTCTAGTCATTTTTTCACCAATTTGAATTTTAGCTGGTGCTTGTGAGCGTGCTAACGCTTGATGATCTGTATTTATTGTAATGAAGTCTACACTCGCTAGACCTTTCTCTATCATTCTATCTACAGCATTATTACCGCCACCACCGACACCTATAACTTTAATTTGCGCCCCTTGGCATTCATTTTCCATACAAAATTCGAGCACAACTACTCCCCCTCTACTTATTAGTCATCACTATATTAAGGTTCAATATAATTCGTCTTCAAAATCAATAAAATCATTAAGCTAGTCCAATGGGGTCAGTACAGCTTGTCCATGTGCAATAGATGTTAAATCTAAAATGCCCATAGTATATCCCTCATGTACTTTAACTAACCATTTTATCTTTTTGTCAAAATCTCTGATATTACCAATTATAACATCTAATTTATCAACATACAAGTGGATTTCTTCTAGATTTGAAAGGTCTATGCTGGTAACTTTCTCAGTAAAACTATACTTATCTAATACAGCAATCATTTCATTCATCAGACGTATTTTTTCATCATTTTCTATGCCTAACTTTTCCCCAATTACAAAATACTCAAATTGTAGCCCTTCTAAAAGAGGTAACTTCAATCTTTTTTCTTGACTCTCTTCAAGCACCGTACCATCTCCGTTAATGCACAAGTAGCGGTCATGAAAAGTAACATACCCTAACGGTCTCTTTTCATTTACTTCGACTTGAAGTGTATTAGGAAATTCATACCGTACTGTAGCATTTTGAATAAAAGGAAGGGTTTCAATGGCTATACCCGAAGCTCTTGTATTAATACTTAAGGGATGCATCCCTTTATCTATCGCAGCTACTTTCAAAATCTCACTCCCCTTATAGTAATGGTTGCCTACAAGGATAATATCTTGAATATACCAAATAGGCAAAAACAAAAGGATAATCCCGAAAAGAATCACAGCGCCTATACCATAGATCCACTTTTTAACTTGGGTCTTTCCATACTTTTTCAACCTTTTTCCTCCTTTATCTTAAGTGTTTTAATAATTTTTTCTTTTTAAAAAAAGAGGCTGCAACCAGCCTCTTTTTTATTCTTTGGGTTTACCTATAGAAGCCGTCCGGGATATATTAATAAGTATCCCTAAAGAACCTAATAAAATCAGCAATGCTGTTCCACCATAGCTTACCATTGGAAGTTGCATCCCTGTAGTGGGTACAGTATTTGTATTAACCGCTACATTAATTAGAACTTGAACGGCAATCATACCTGATATTCCTGAAGCTACAAGTGCTCCAAAGAAATCTTGTGCATGTGCTGCCACTGAAAAGCCTCTTAGAACAAGTACACCATACGCTAAAAGTAAAAGTGCTGCCCCTACAAGGCCTAGTTCCTCGCAAATAACTGCAAAAATAATATCATTGTGAGGTTCTGGAATAAAGCCTAACTTTTGAATACCTTGCCCAAGACCTGCACCAAAGAGTCCACCTGAGCCAATTGCATACAAGGACTGAATAGGTTGATAACCACCCCCTACAGGGTCAATCCATGGATCTTGCCAAATACGAATTCGTGCCAAACGATAAGGTGCTAAAATTTCACCTAATGGCCCTTCAAATTGCACGTTATTTACTGCTATGTAATAGACGATTCCAACGACTACACTCCCACCAATTACTAATAATATGTAATACCACCATTTGGGTGTAGAAATAAAAATAATCAAAAATCCTACAAATCCAATAACAATAGCTGAACTTAAGTTCTCTTTTGCAACAAGTAGAAAAGGTATCCCTACAAGTAAAAAAGCAATGATTACATATTTAAGCTCATCCATCTTATTACGAAACTTCATAATATAGGATGATAACATCACTATGACTGCTATTTTAACAATCTCAGAAGGTTGAAACTGAATAGGACCTAAGTTAATCCACCTTGAAGATCCATTGACTTCCGTACCAAAAACATAAGCACAAAGAACTAAAATCATAGAGACAATATAAAATGCCGTTGCTAACTTAATATTAGCAAGTATTCGGTAATTGAAACAGTAAGTTACAGCCATCATTACTGCAATCCCGACAATACCAAAGATAAGTTGCTTCTTAGCAAACATAAATGCATCTCCAAAGTTGGTCATCCCATGGTAGTGACTCGCACTATAGACCATAACCACACCAAATCCTACAATCAGTACAATCATCGCAATAAGTAAATAATCCGGTGCATGCTTAACCGGTGACTTTTTTCTTTTGGTAAGTGTCTTAGATGCTTCCATTTACATCATCCTTCCAAATGATTCACGATTTCTTTAAATAAATCTCCTCTTTGTTCATAGCTTTCAAACATATCCCAACTTGCACAAGCTGGTGATAACAGGACACACTCCTCATTTTGTGCTTCAAGATAGCATGCTTGAATAGCTTCTTCAAAAGTATTATACGCTTCAAAGTCTAAAAAACCTTGCTGGCGACATTCATCCATAATTTGATTTTTACATTCACCAATTAAGTAAAGTTTTTGTACACGTCCTTTAAATAAGGCCACCCATTCAGCAAACGAGATTTTCTTATCCATACCTCCTCCGATTAAGCGAATGGGCTTATGCATCCCCAAAAGACCTGGGATAGCAGCACCTACATTCGTTGCTTTAGAGTCATTATAGTAATCTACACCTGCTTTTGTACAGACATATTCCAGTCGATGTTCAACACCCATGAAGGTTTTAAGTGTTTCCATAATGATGTTCCGTGGTACACCAAAGGCTGTACAAATAGCAATCGCTGCTAGAGCATTTTCTATATTATGTGCCCCTACTATTTTCAATGCTTTTACAGCACAAAGCAAGGCTTTTTCACCTGCTATATTTTCATAGAGGTAATCGCCCTGTTGATAAGCCCCACAATGGGTTGATTGCTGATTGTTAAAGGTTATCACCTGTGCCGCGGCTAACCTTTTAACTTCTGCAAAATAAGGGTCATTTTCATTGATAATAATGGCATCTGCAGCTGTTTGATTTTTGAACACACTATATTTAGCTTGACAGTAGTTCTCCATTGTTTTATGTCTATTCAAGTGATCTGGTGTAATGTTCAAAATGGCTGCCACTTTCGGGTGGAATGTTTCAATAGTTTCAAGTTGAAAACTACTCACTTCAGCTACAACAATACCATCCTCAGGAATATTTAAAACATCTTCACTAAAGGCTCTTCCAATATTTCCAACCACATAGGTCTCTTTGTTATAAGCTTTCATAATTTGACCCACTAAAGTGGTCGTTGTTGTCTTTCCATTCGTTCCTGTAATCGCTATAACCGGCGCTTTGCAGAAGGTGAACGCATATTCTAATTCACCAATAATCTTCTTGCCTTGTTGTCTTGCCGCTTCTAAAAAGGGCAAGTCTGTCGGCACACCCGGACTCATGACAATCAAATCATAATCCAAAAGAGATACCTCTTCATTTAAATAAAAACTAATCCCTAAGCCTTTTAATTCATCAATAACTTCTTGTACCTCTTGGTGAAAAGCTGTATAAGCTTTTTGGTCATAAACAGTGGCCACACACCCCGCTTCTCTTGCAAGTTTTGCTGCTGCAAGCCCACTTCTTGCACATCCTACAATGATTATTTTTTGTTCATTATCTCTCATTTCAAATGCCCCCTATAATGCAATTAGACCGATTAAACATAACATTGCTGTAACAATAGAAAAAACCGTTACAACTTTTGTTTCTGGCCAACCTGATAATTCAAAGTGGTGATGAATTGGTGCCATTTTAAAGAATCTTTTCTTTGTTTTTTTAAAATAAGCTACCTGAATAATAACAGATAAGTTTTCAATGACATAAATAAGTCCTACAATTAAGATGAAAAGTGGCATTTTCATAACAAAAGCTGTCGCCACTACAAACCCACCTAATGCAAGAGATCCTGTATCCCCCATAAAAACTTTGGCTGGGTAGGTGTTGAAAAGCAAGAACCCGAGCAAACTTCCGACTGCTGCACCAGCAATAGGTGTAACTTCGCTTAATGTCACAAAAGCTACTGCTGCAAAGAAAGTTGCTACAAGTACTGTTACACTAGAAGCTAATCCATCTAATCCATCAGTTAAATTTACCGCATTAACAACTGCAATCACACCAATGACTAAAAGCGGCCAGTAAAGCATGCCAATATCTAACATACGTCCATTGGTAAATGGTAAGAGTATACGTGTATCAATACCTACATAAAAATAGAGTAGGTACGCAAAAATGAGGGTCACTGCTAATTGCCCAATAATTTTTTGCATTGGTGTAAGTCCTAAAGAACGTTTCTTCACAATCTTAATATAATCATCTAAAAACCCAATAAAGCCAAATCCAAGTGTTACAAATAGAATGGTTTGCAAAGACTTATTCCCACTTACAAAAAGTAAGCTCGTTAGCGTCATACTCATTAAAATAATAATACCACCCATAGTTGGAGTACCCGTCTTCTTAAGATGAGTACTTGGTCCATCATCTCTCACATTCTGCCCAAATTTCAAACGTTTTAAGAATGGGATGATAAATGGACTGATGACGATGTTTAATAAAAATGCAATAATAACTGCATAAAAGACTTGATTATTCATTATCATTCACCTTTCCTATTGCTTTCACAATTTCTTCAAACTGCATCCCCCTTGATGCTTTGAGTAAAACGGTATCTTCTGGTTGAAGAATCTGTTCAAGATCAAGAATCAAATCCGCTTTGTCTTTATAGTATTTTACTTCTAAATGATCTTTCCTCGCATGCATGGCACCCTCTGCAATGTGTATTGCTAAATCTCCTACTGCATAGAGTTTATCAATGCCCAGCGCTGCAACATACTGTCCGACTTGCTCATGTAAATCTTTTGCAAATTCGCCCATTTCAAACATATCTCCAAGGACTGCAATGTGCCTTCCCTTTGTTTCATATTCTTCAAGAACCTTTAAAGAAGCACACATAGAATCTAAACTAGCATTATATGCATCATCTAACAAAGTGATGCCTTTTTCTGTTCTAGAAATATTCATGCGCATTTTACTTGGTGTATAAGATAAAAGTCCTTTTTGAATTTGCTCCTTTGTCATTCCTAACTTTTCACCAATGGCAATAGCTACTAAGCTGTTATAAACCATATGGATACCAAGAGCTGGTATAACTACCTCATACTTATCACTTGGTGTAATGACTGTGGCATACGTATCATGGCCTTTAGCATACACATGCTCACACCGGTAATCATTGTTTGCACCTTCACCAAATCTAGCAAGTTGCCATTTATCTACTTCTACTTGCGCTAAGAGGTCATTATCCCCATTCAAACATAGGAACCCACCTTCTTTAAGCCCATCTAAAAGTTCTAATTTAGCTTTTAAAATGCCTTCTCGTGAACCTAAGTTTTCAATATGAGACGTTCCAACATTGGTAATAACCCCCATATCCGGAAGGACTGTTAAACTCAGACGGTGAATTTCATCAAAGTGATTCATACCCATCTCAATGACCGCCACTTCATGTTCATGACTTAAGTTAAATAAAGTAAGTGGAAGACCAATTTCATTGTTGAAGTTACCTTGTGTCTTTAAAACGTTAAACTGGGCACTTAGCACTGCAGCAATCATATCTTTTGTAGAAGTTTTACCTACACTTCCAGTAACTGCAATGACTGGAAGTTGAAAAAGACTTCTATAATAAGCTGCAAGATCGAGTAAAGCTTTCTTCGTATCTGCCACAAAAATATGCAAGATACGTTCATCTCTTATTGTTAATTCCTCTGTTAGAGTAGCACTTGCCCCACTACTTATAACACTGGCAATAAACTCATGTGCATCAAAGCGTTCGCCTTTTAAAGGCACAAACAAACTTCCTTCTTTGATCTTTCTTGAATCAGTTTCAATAGCTGTTATAAAGTTATGCCCACTAGGAGGAGCATTTAAACATCTCCCCCCTATTGCTGCAATAATATCTTGTAAAAGCAGTTTCATCATTCTTCCCCCTGTATAAATGCACGCACAATTTCTGAATCATCAAAGTGAATAATACGTTCTTTAAGGATTTGGTAATTTTCATGTCCCTTTCCTGCAATGAGTACTACATCACCTTCACTTGCGCGGTTTAAAGCTTGACAAATCGCTTCTTTACGATCTTCCATTTTCACATAATCTACTTGGTGACGTTTTACCCCAACTTCTACTTGCTCTAAAATGGTAAGCGGATCTTCACTTCGTGGGTTATCCGATGTAATGATCACTTCATCTGAATATCTTGCTGCTACTTCTCCCATCAGTGGGCGCTTGGTATTATCACGGTCTCCCCCACACCCAAACACGGTAATAATACGTCCTTTTACAAATTGCTTAATCGTTTCAAGAACATTTTCTAGTCCATCTGGCGTATGAGCATAATCTACAAGAACGCTATAACCTTTTTGTGAACTAAAAGATTGTACACGCCCTGGGACACCTCTTACCACTTTCATATGATCTAAAATAAATTCCATAGGTAGGCCAAGTTGTCTTGCAGTACAAATCACAGCTAACGTATTGTATACTGTAAACTTGCCTGGAATTGGCACTTCTACTTGGTAAGCACCCTCTGGTGTACTTAAATGATATGTTACGCCTTGTGCTGTAACATGAATCTGAGATGCATGGTAGTCAGCTAGGTTATCAATACCATAAGTGATAATTTCACAAGTTGCCTTTTCTTTCATCTTATGTACATAGCTACTGTCTTCGTTTAACACACCAACTTGACAACGACTAAAAAGTATTGCCTTTGCTTCGGCATAGGCATCCATTGTTTTATGGAAGTCTAAATGGTCTTGTGTTAAGTTAGTAAAAATACCTATTTTAAAGTCATTTTCGTCCACTCGATGTAAAGCAAGGGCATGTGAAGAAACTTCCATCAAGCAATGACTCACACCTTCTTCTACCATCGTTTCAAGTAATTTTTGTAAATCTGCTGATTCAGGTGTAGTATGCTGGGATTTTAAAATGGTACGTCCAATACGATTTTCTATCGTTCCAATAATTCCAATTTTCTTATTGTAAGCTTCTAAGAGTTGCCCAAGCAAAAAGGTAATACTCGTTTTACCATTTGTTCCTGTTACGCCAACTAAGTCTAGCTTTGTAGAAGGGTGGTCGTAAAAGTTGACAGCAAGACGTGCCATAATTGTACGCGTATTGTCCACCTTTACAACTGTAATCCCCTCTTTTTGAATCTCTACGTGATCTTCCACCACAATGGTTTTGGCACCATTTTCAATAGCCGCCCCAATGTATTGATGACCATCTGTACTAAACCCTTTAATAGCAATAAAGAGCCCACTTGCAGTCTTAATGCGTGAGTCATATATAATCGAATCAACTTCTTGATTAGGCTCACCCATAATCAAGTCGTAGGGAATGTCTTTTAATACTGTTACAAGCTTCATAATGTCCTCCTCATGTAAATATACAAATATCTTAGTTATTATACCATGACTTTACAGGATTAAAAAGAGAAGTTACTCAGTATATAGCAGAATTTTACTATTTTTATTAATCTCCTCATTTGGAAGCGGGAATTGGCTAATGACAAGCTCTCCACTTCCTATAAATTCAATCAAAACTTGGTTGCTTTGTGCAAGTATCTTAGCTTCTTTTCGGGGGAGTGCCCTAAAGTCTGGTACCTTAATCGTCTGCGTCTCCTCAAGTTTTTGTTCCTCTTCGGTGTAAATAGGTTCAATCCCTAAATAAGGTAATGCATTGGCCATAATATCTTTCATAACAGGTCCTGCTACTGTACCACCATAGTAAACACCTTTAGGTTCGTCAATAAGTACTAGCCCTATTACTTGTGGGTCATCTGCTGGCGCAAAAGCCATAAAAGAAGCAATATACTTACCAGATCCACGTGGAAGCTTCTGTGAAGTAGCTGTCTTACCACCAATACGATAGCCTGGAATATAGGTCTTACTTCCTGTCCCTTCACTGACTACACTTTCTAAAATTACTTTCATCTGATCACTTGTTTTCGTCGAGATAATTTGCTCTCCCTTATTATGTTCAAAAACCTGTAAAATGTTCCCTTTATCATCTACAACTTCTTTTCCAAGATGTGGGGTAATGACATAACCGCCATTAATCACCGCTGATGCTGACGTTAGAAGTTGTAAAGGTGTAATTTGGAAAGATTGACCAAATGACATAGTTGCAAGCTCTACAGGTCCTATCTTTTCAGCAGGGTACATAATCCCCACAGCTTCCCCTGGCAAGTCTATTCCTGTTTTTTGTTTGAATCTAAACTGAACCATATAGTTGTGGAATTGGGTTGCTCCAATTCTTTCTCCAACCTCCATAAAGACAGGGTTACATGAATTTTGAACGCCTTGTACAAAGGTTTGGTGTCCATGGTTTCTAGGACTTCTCCAGCATTTAATGGTACGACCCCCGACGACTTTACTCCCGTTACAATTAAATTCACTTTCAGGTGTAATGACACCGCTTTCAAGTCCCATGGCTGAGGTAAATACTTTAAAAGTTGAGCCTGGCTCATATGTATCATTAATGGTAAAGTTACGCCACATACCATTTAGAAAATCTTGTTTTTCTTTGTAGGTATAAGTGTGCCAATTTGCGGCAAGCTCTGGATCATTAATGGTAAAAGGATCATTTAAATCGTATGTAGGATAATTTGCCATTGCATAGACTTCTCCATTTTGAGGATTCATCAATATAATAGCACCTCGTTTAGCTTCTTTCTCTGTGACAACCTTCTCTATAGCCTGTTCAGCATACTGCTGTAAGGTTATATCTAAAGTCGTTACTAAATGTGAACCATTTTCTGGGTCAATGCGCACCTCAACTTCTTCTTCTCGTCTCTCACCATGTCCATTAGTTTCCATAAGGATTTTTCCCTCTGTCCCTTTTAAATAAGAATCGTACTGCACTTCTAATCCTACAATCCCTTGATTATCTTTTCCTACAAACCCAATCACTTGAGCCGCTAAAGATTGATAAGGATAAAATCTTTTGGAGTCTTCATCCACCTTCACACCCGGTAAGTTCATATTGCGAATCTCATCTGCAATTTCTTTATCCACCTTTGTTTTGATACGTTCAAAAGCAACACGTTTTGTAACCTTTTTGTAAACGTCTTCATATTTTAGTTCTAGCTTCTCAGATAAAATTTTAGCGACCATTGCAGGATCTGTTACTTGAGCATGTACGACACCAATGGTGGATACAGAGCCACTTTTAGCAAGCACCTTCCCATTTCTGTCATAGATTGTTCCTCTTGTAGGTGAAATCAATCGATCTCTTGTGTGCTGTTCAAATGCTTTGTCTTGCAAAAAACTTCCCATGCCTATTTGCACATAAGCCAGTCGAATAATCAGTGCAACTAAGACAATCAAAAAGAGCATGCTACAGAACATAATACGCTTTTTTATCGTTGTCGGTACTTGTTTTTTCACTATAAAAACCTCCCTTATAAAAATACATCTTCTATTAAATGTATTTTTACAAGGGAGGCTTTATGCTCATTTATTGCATTGTTTGTACAATTATTTTACTACCTTTTTCAATTTTAGTACCCGCCTTAGGAATTTGATGACCAATAGTTCCACCTGTAGCACCTTCTAAACTAAACAGCCCATCTGCAATACGTTTGGCATCTTCTACACTCAGACCTACAAGCTCTGGGACTGGAATAACCTCTTTTGCTTCTCCAGCATCCAAGTAAACCTTCACCGTATCTTCTAATGGTAACTTGGTACCTTCTAAAGGATATTGGTTCACAATTTTATTCCCTACACCGATTACTTCATAATTTAAGTTTTCCATTTCAAGACGCTTAATCCCATCATAAATCTCTAAATCTATAACGCTTGGAACAATAGACATATTGACAACAGGTAAATTCTCATCCCCTGTGGGTTCAATCCCTAAATAAGGCAATACGTTTTCCATAATCTCTTTAAAAGCAAGCTTTGGTGTTGGATCTGTTTCTCCAATTTCATCAAAGATTACCAGCACCACAACTTGAGGATCATCTACAGGCGCATATCCCATAAAAGATAAGATGTGTTTACCTTCTCCACGGGGAAGTTTTTCTGCTGTCCCCGTCTTCCCACCTATTGTATAACCAGGTACTGCTGCACTTGCACCTGTTCCTGTTTTAACAACAGCTTCCATATATTTTTGAACTTGCTGGATAGTACTTTCGGCAAAAATTTGGCGCTTCACTTGCGGGGTTGTCTCACTGATGATATTGTTCTCATTATCAATCACTTTTGAGACAACATAGGGCTGCATCATATTTCCGCCGTTAATCAGAGAAGAAAATGCTGTAATAAGCTGTACAGGCGTCACTGTAAAAGTTTGTCCTATAGAACTTGTCGCTTTTTGCACAGGTCCTAACTTATTTAAGCTATGAATCATACCTGTTGACTCACCTGGCAATCCCACTTGTGTAATATCATTAAACCCAAACTTAATGAAATACTCATAAAAGATTTCATCAGGAATATTTTTACTAATATCAATCATTGCAGAGTTACAAGAATTGGCCATTGCCTGTTCTAAAGTCTGTAAACCATGTCCTTGCCTTTTCCAACATCTAATTTGATCTGGCCCCACTTGGCTGACCCCAGTACAGTTGTAATGGGTGTTCACATCAATAAGTCCCTCTTCTATTACCTCTGCCACAAGCAAAGGTTTAAAAGTAGAGCCTGGTTCGTAAGGATTTTGAATATTGTAATTTTTCCATGCTCTATTGAGTGCTGCTGCTTGTTCTTCACTACTTAGTCCATTCCATGCTTCTGGCCCAAGCTGTTTAGATAAGTTCGTATAGCTATTAGGATCATAATACGGATAGCTATACATACTATAGATTTCGCCTGTTTTAGGATTCATCACAATTGCTGCCGCGTTTAAAGGCTTCACTTCTGCCACGTATTTATTCATGGTCTGTTCTACATATTGTTGAATGACTTCATCCATAGTAGACACAACAGTATGCCCTTTTTGTGGTGCTGCTACTTCAGTAGTAACAATACTTTCTTCTTGAAGCTTAGAATAGATACGTCCAGGCTTTCCAAGCATAACTTCATTGTAAGCTTGTTCAATACCATATTGCCCTTCCGTCTTGTTATAAAATCCTATCGTTTGAGCAGCTAGTGTGCCTTTTGGATAGTTTCTTACAAAGCTCTCCTCAAAAGAAACCCCTTTCACATTGGCCTCTTTAAGCATCATCATATCTTCCGCACTAATATCTTTCATAAAGATTTTATAGTAGGTCTCTGGATTACTATTTATAAGAGCCTCTATGTCCGCCGGTGTTTTCTTAGCATATTTTGCCAAAGTGTCATATGTATGCACCCTTTGCTCATCTTTAAGCTTTAAGATATTAATAGGATCTAAAATAATATGATACGAAAGGGTACTTGTTGCAACCGTTTTGTTATTACGGTCTACAATTGTCCCTCTTAAAGCCTTCACCTCTTTTTCCGCACTCATCATTCTCGCACGGACTTCTTTTTCATACTCTTCCCCTTTGACTATTTTAAAGTACCCTATCCGGTATACTAAAATTAATATACACAGGAGCATAGCACCTTTGACCCATTTCATGCGTACGGCCATCCGTTTCATGTAATCTGTTTGCTTCATGCCCACTGACTTTTTCTTCGCACCATTTTTCTTTGTACTATTTTTCTTACTTACTTTTTTACTCATTTTCTAGCCTCTTTACTCATCATAGACCGTATAGCTTTCTTGTGCTAACGACAAATATACAACTTGATGTGGAAGTGGCTCAGACATGTTAAGCTGGTCTTTTGCCACTTCTTGAATATGTTCTAAATTTAAGTTAGCTGCAATCGTAGCTTGTACACTGTTAATCGCACTTTGTGTTTCTCTAATTTCTGTATTCACAAGCTTGAGTTCTCTTTGCTTAATGGATAAGCTTGAAGTCACACTTACAAAACAAAAGGCACCTACAAAAAGTACAAGGCCACATACAGTCATTTTACATCCAAAGATAATATCTTCTTTAGAACGTTTTTGTGGCGCTGGACGCTTAAGTGGTGTGAAATCAGGTTTTTTCTCTGGTAAACGGTAAGGTGAGTCTCCGTAATTAGGCGCTTCTGATCCGTATTGATAATTGTATCTGTTGTATGGATAATCAGCCATCTAAATTCCCTCCCAATGCTCTCTTTTTTATCTCTATAATTTTTCTATAATTCTTAATTTCGCGCTACGTGCTCTAGGGTTAAATTCAAGTTCCTCTTCAGATGGTAAAATAGGTTTTCTTGTAATGACACGTACTTGAGGCTTTTTCCCACAAACACACATTGGGATACTTTTTGGACAAGTACATGGATCTTCAAGCTCTTTAAATGTATGTTTAACAATACGATCTTCTATAGAGTGGAAAGTAATGATGCAAAGCCTTCCGCCTTTTTTCAAATGAGGCACTACATCTAAAATAGTAGGTCTAATAATGTCTAACTCCTTATTTACTTCTATACGAATCGCTTGGAACGTTCTTTTTGCTGGATGAGGACCATCTTTACGTGCACCTGCTGGAACAGCTCTTTTAATAATATCTACAAGTTCATGAGTTGTTTCTACAGGCTTCTCACTTCTTGCCTCTACTACAAATTGTGCAATACGTCTTGCCCAGTTTTCTTCACCATAAGATTTAATCACACGAAACAGTTCTTCTTCACTGTATTCATTCACTACCTCATAAGCTGAAAAATCATTTTCTTGATTCATACGCATATCTAGTGGGGCATCATGCATATAAGAAAATCCACGAGAAGCTTCATCTAATTGATGTGAAGATACACCAAGGTCAATGAGCATTCCATCTATACCTTCTGGTGCATACTCTTTTAAAATATTGTCAACATCTACAAAGTTGTTGTGTACAAGTGTCACTTGTGGTTTAGCATGTGCAAGTCTTTGGGTTGAAGCCTTCAGTGCATTAGTGTCTTGGTCAATACCAATAAAGTGACCTTTTTCACATAAACGTTTACATACTTCGCCAGCATGTCCAGCCCCACCTAAAGTACCATCAGCATAAGTACCATCGTCCTTTATAGCAAGTCCTTCTATACATTCATTTAATAATACTGATACGTGTTCAAAATTCATACTCATTTCACCTCTATATTCCTAATGATTCCATCTGTTCTGCTAAGGCATTTGCATCAAAAGCATCGTCATTATAGGTATCCCACTGACTACTACTCCAAACTTCTATGCGATTTCCCATACCTATAAATACTATGTCTTTTTCTATACTGGAATATACTTTCAAATGACTAGGAATTAAGATTCTTCCTTGTTTATCAGGTGTACATTCTACAGCTCCCGCTAAGAAAAAACGTACAAATTTACGGGCATTTGTATTTGTTAAGGGGAGTTCTTTAAGTTTTTGTTCAAAGTTTGTCCATTCATTTTGGGGGTAGGCAAATAGACATCCATCTAAGCCTTTTGTGAGTACAAAACTTGTTCCTAGCTGTTCTCTATATTTAGATGGTACGACGACTCTACTTTTGTCATCCAAGCTATATTGGTACTCACCAATGAACATACCCCACTTTCCCCCCTTTACTCCCCACTTTGAACCACTTTTAACCACTTTCTTATATTTTATTGCTTTCTATCCAACTTTTCAAGTGATTTTCAATAAAATGTAAAAAAACTAGTGCCTTAGGCACTAGCTGATGCTGAATATTCTCTATAGTATCTTACAATAAGTTCGTCTAGTTGTTGACTCACTCGATATAACTCATTCATGTCGTCTGTATAAGCCGAACTTTTTTCTACAAGTCCATTAAGGCACACTTGTAAATCTACGATCTGTCCTTGTGTTGTATTCATTTCAATCCCTCCAAAAGTGTTTCTTTATATATCTCTCTCTATAGTCTAATTATAGTCCCATTTTTGGAATTAATCAACATTAATTTACATTTTTTTGAATTTAATTTTAGAGTTTTTTCGACACCACATCACACCAATAATTCCTGCTACAATAGAAATCACAGCTACAATTTGGGATGCTGCAATGTTAATACCAGGTACAATCAGTTGGTCTGTTCTAAGACCTTCTATCCAAAAGCGTCCAATACCATACCCTGCTATATAAAGGAAGAAAATCTCTCCATTTCCCTTCTTGTACTTTCTATAAATGAGTAAAAGAATAAGTAGAACAAAGTTCCAACAAGATTCATAGAAGAAAGTCGGATGAACTTGAATAAACTCGATTCCATTTCTTACCACTACGTTATCTAGCATATTTTGTGTCACATGAGTTGTCGCTTCTTCTTTCATAATTTGCATAGCTAAAACATTATTGGTATAGTCTCCAAAAGCTTCTTTGTTAACAAAATTTCCATATCTACCAATGGCTTGTCCGACAAGTAGGCCGTAAGCTGCGATATCTCCAAATTGCCATAAACTTATTTTCTTTATACGCGTATAAATCACTGCAACGATAAAAGAAGCAATAATAGCACCATAGATGGCTATACCACCTTGGCGTAGGTTAAAAACTTCCATAAGATGGTCTTTGTAATAGTCCCAATTAAAAGCTACAAAGTAAGTTCTTGCCCCTATAATAGCAAATACAATATCATATAATAAAAAGTCAAAAATATGATCTGGGGATACCCCTTCCTTCTTGGCAATATACATACTCATGCAAAGTCCTAGCAAAATGCCTGTTGTTAAAATAATGCCGTACCAGTAAATGGGCACTCCAAATACATTAAAGGCAATAGGGTTAATATGAAAAGACAAATTCAAATTCGGAAAATAAATATTTGGCATATGTTTCCTCCTGTCTGTTTTTACTTATTATATGCCTGAATACCCCTTCTGTAAACAGATGACTTGCATATTTTTCACAGTTGTTTCCTATACTATATTAATGAAGGCTCACTTAACTTATAGGATTGGAGGAATGAAAATGGCACAGTCCAAACGTCATTACCGCGTAGCTGAACGTACTAAAGAATTAGAAACGCAAGATGCACTCCTTACGCGTGACTACTTACGAGAAATGTCTTTTCTTAGTGGCATGATTTACTTATGTAGCATTTTATTAAGCTTTAGTGTCGGCTATTTGCTAGGAAAACATAATTAAATCTTAAAAACTGCACTTTGTTGCAGTTTTTTTCTTGTAATCGCCATTGCAACCTCTTTCCATATCCTTTATAATTTAAAATTAGTGCAATTGATAAGAGAAACTTTTATTATAGCCATTTTATACTTCGGTATACACATAGAAAGGATGAATGATATGAAACTAGGGATTGTAGGACTACCAAACGTTGGTAAAAGCACATTATTTAACGCGCTTACAAAAGCAGGTGCTGAATCAGCAAACTACCCATTCTGTACAATTGAACCAAATGTGGGGGTTGTAGCTGTACCAGATAAAAGACTTGATGTTTTAAAAGAAATGTATCAATCTGAAAAAATTCTTCCAGCTGCTGTAGAGTTCGTAGACATTGCAGGTCTTATCAAAGGCGCAAGTAAAGGTGAAGGTTTAGGAAATCAATTTCTTTCACACATTCGTGAAGTTGATGCGATTGTACAAGTTGTAAGATGCTTCGAAAACGACAATATTATTCATGTAGATAAAACTGTTGATCCACTTCGTGATATCGAAACAATTAATCTAGAACTTATCTTCTCTGATATGGAAGTGTTAGAACGTCGTATTGCTAAAACTAAAAAAACAGCTAAAAATGATAAAGCATTAGCAGCTGAACTTGTTATTTTAGAAAAACTTTATGCTGTTTTAGAAGAAGGCAAAGGTGCACGTAGCTTAATGGGCGAAGATGCTGACCACGATGCTTTTATCGAATCTCTTGGTCTCATCAGTGCAAAACCTGTTCTTTACGCAGCTAACGTATCTGAAGATGACTTAGTAAGTGGTGAAGACAACGATTATGTGAAAAAAGTTAAAGCCTTTGCTGCAGAACACGGTTCAGAAACATTTGTAATCTGTGCACAAATCGAACAAGAACTTGCTGACTTATCTGATGAAGAAAAAGCGATTTTCTTAGAAGATCTTGGCCTTCACAATACAGGTTTCGACCTACTTGTTGCCGCAAGTTACAAACTTCTTGGTCTCATCAGTTACTTAACAGCAGGTCCAAAAGAAGTACGTGCTTGGACGATTACAGAAGGTACGAAAGCACCAGGTGCTGCTGGTAAAATCCACTCTGACTTTGAACGTGGATTCATCCGTGCAGAAATTGTTAACTTCAACGACTTAGTAGAAGCCGGCGCCTACAACGCAGCACGTGAAAAAGGGCTTGTACGTCTTGAAGGCAAAGAATATGTTGTCAAAGATGGCGACATCATTCTCTTTAGATTCAACGTCTAAAATAGCTACACTTCTATTTGAAGTATATATAAAAGAGGGACAAGGCCTAGGCCTTGTCCCTCTTTTATATATACTTAGCAAGACATACTTGCTTCATCCCATTTATTGATTCATTTGATGATAAGCGTCATCTGCTGGTTTCTCTACTGTTGTTTCTTTATGTGTAAATTTGGACATCATATCTGGTAAGTTAGATACAAGACCTGGTACCATGTCAATGAGTTTGCTCAAACTATCTTGTGCTTTAATGTTGATGAGTTGTGTTGTCCCATTTTGAATGACAAGCATAGCACTTGGTGTAATACGTGCGCCTAAACCACCTGCACCTTTATCTGAGTTCCCATCAATGTTTTTTTCTTTATCTTTATTGCGTTCTTGAAGCTTTGTTGCTGCTGCAGCACCCGCACCTACTCCAAAGCTTACATCTACAAGTGGTACTAAAATCGTATCTGCAATATGAATAGGTTCCCCTACTACTGTTTTAGTGTTAATAAAGTGTTCAAGTTGACCAAGTAATACCTCTAAATTATTATTGAGTTTTGATTCCATTTTCTTCATCCTTTCCGAAATGCATTATCTTTTTGATTATGATTCTTACTTCTTTATGAAAAACAAAGGCTAACACTGGATAAACGAACTTAAATAAATTAGTTTTGCCTCTTATTTCTATGCACCCTTCAAAGCGAGCCTCTTCAAAATCGCCCATAATATTGCCATAAGGTGCATACACTGGATAAAGTGGCATAAGTTTGGCAAGCCACAACCCCGTTTCAGCTGGATCTTCCAACCCAAACAGGACTTCAAAGTATAAAGCTTTAGGTTTTAAGGCATACCACCAACTGATTAATAACTTTTTACACGCTTGAATAAAAGGTTTTCTGGCTTCATCTTTCCAGATGGCTTGAAGTTCTTGCCAAATATGTTTAAAATCCATCTCCTTTTTCTCTTTAGTGTGTGTCTTCTCTTTCTTACTATCCCTTTTCCCAACTTTTTGTTTAGATTTTTGGGATATTTTTGGGGTAGGCTCTGTAACTTTTTTTGCGCTACTTAATTCTATTGGTGGCACTTGAGTAAGCGGCTTTTCCTTTTCTTTGGGTCGTGTCAAAGCATCCTGGTTCCTATCCTGTACCAACAGCTCTTGCTGCTCGGCAACAGAGGCCGTTGCTTCTGATGTTTTAAACCACCGCATAAGCTTATCTAGGTCTAGTCCAAAAAGTTTGAGACGTATAGATTTTGCTTCCTTTGAATTGTAGTCTATTTCTAATATTGCAAATAAACGTAGGTTCACTTGTCCACTCATTGTCTCTTGCTTTTGCCCCACTATGTCATAACAAATGGGTAAAAAAAGGAGTGCTGCAACAATCACTAAAAGAAGTGTGCATAAAATGCCTATTACCCATAATATTATTTTTAATATAAGCCATAATATAGTCATTACCCACCTCTTTATTCCGACTGCAATAGATCATAGGTCAAACTGTTGGTGTTATAAAGTCCATCAATCAATGTAACCGTATAGTCGATGAGCCATGATTTATCTTTGCTTATACCTAGGATGAAACTCTGCTCATAACGCTTATCGATTTGATAAGCAGGTATGATTTCAAATAAGTTTCCAGGTCTTGGCGGTGTGCATAGTACATAAACATCCCTAGGTCCTTTATTTTTTTTAACAAGTTTAGGATAGAAACGCTTATAAGGTAGGTCTTTATCGATTTTCATATACCTGGAAGTTCTCATGTTTCTCCTCCTTTGTATAAACTTTAGCAATTATATAGCCTTATCTAATTATAAATAATTATACCATGAACCATCATATTTTGACTATATGAAGCTTTCTTTATTTCACAAAACTTATTATAATAGGTTTTGACATAAAATATGTTTTACTTTAACGAAAGGATTATCTCTATGAAATTATTTGATTTATTTTCAATCCCTAAACCCTATCATTTTTATATTCAACTTGCTTTAGCACTTATTGTAACCCTGGGGCTACTTTTACTCAGCAAAACTTTACGTAAAGTGATTATTAAGTTTTTTACTCACTTTAATGATAAACTTCCAAACTTTTTGGATGAACTGAATCTGGCCTTTGCCAAACCCCTTGACTACTGGCTACGTATATCTAGCCTTTATATGGGACTTATACTTTCACCTTTTGTAGCCTATAATCATCTTAACCAAGTAGAGCTCTACATCAATGAATCTCTTCAAATTAATTTAGCCATTGTTCCAATCAAAAGCTTACATATGGTGTATGGACTCCTCTGTATTGCACTAGCTACTTGGGCAACTTATAACTCTGTCAACATTTATGAAGACATTCTTATGGAGATTGGTTCAAAGTTTATGCTCCTTGACCATCAGTTACTCATTCGTTTTACTGGAAAGATTATTCGTCTTACGATCATACTGATTGGTATAATGATGATGATTACCCAACTCAACATTAAAATTGCGGGCATTCTCACTGGTGTAGGTTTAGGAGGAGTGGCATTCACCTTTATTGCCAAAGATACGCTCACCAACATTATGAGTGGTGTGGTCCTCATGATTGATAGACCTTTTACTATTGGGGATTGGGTGCAGTGTGGGTCTATTGAAGGGATTATTGAAGATGTCAGCTTTAGAAGTACACGCATTCGCACCTTTGAGCAAGGTCTTGTAATTGTCCCTAATACAACCCTTGCAAATGACAATATCCTTAACTGGTCAACTATGCCAAAAAGAAGAGTACGCTTCTCACTTGGAGTAACCTATGATACTTCTTCTGATAAACTTCAAACCTTCATGGACCAACTTAAAGAGAGTTTAGCCCAAAACGACTTAATTGAAAAGGATACTAGCCTTGTTTACTTTGATGATTTTGGCGATTTCTCTTTAAATATTATTGTCCTTTTTTACGCATTACAAACAGATTTAAAAAGTTATTCTGCCTTAAAACAACAAGTTAATCTTGATATTATGCGTTTGGCAGCTGAACTGGAAGTAAATATTGCCTTCCCAACTCAAACTATTCAAATTCAAAATACTAACGACTAATTAAGCATCGAGGTCGTCACTAAGTGTATACACCTCTTGTGACAATGAATAGCAACTCTAATTGCTAACAAAAGGGCTGTCAACCTAGTGAAATTTCTAGTTTGACAGCCCTTTTGTTCATAAGTACTTATAGTAATTCATCAGTTTCAGTTCCCTTGGCACAATAGCTCTCGATTGCTTTTGCCATAAAGGCTGCTGTTCCTACACCATTTCGATCAATATTCTTGGCAAATCGCTCATCCCCAACATACATAAGTCCTAATCCAGCTAGAATCTCTAGTGTACAGTTGTAGAAGTGCTCAGTAATATAATCTTGCCACTTTTTCACCAAGGCTTGGGTACTTTCACCCTCTGGGTCACCTGTTCTATTTTCGCTAAAGGCTTTTAGTAGCGCATCTCCCTCTCCTTGTAAGCACTTCCACTTTGTTTGATCGTAATGACTTGTTCTTTCTTGACTCTCTACATAAGCCTGTGTATTGCCCCAGCGCGTTTTTACTTCCTTTGCATATTTCTTTTTATCCGCTTCTATCTGTGTCGTATCAAATGCTTTAAAATCCATAGTGCATTCTCCTTTAAGTGTAAGATTAACAAGATCAATAAGTCCATCTAAGCGTTTCCTCTTTTGAATCAATAAGGCTTTGTGACTGTAGAGTGCTTCTACTTGATTATAGCTTGGGTCGGTCATGATGGCTTTAATTTCCGTTAAAGGAAAATCTAATTCTTTAAAAAAGAGAATTTGCTGCAACCGCTCAAGCGCTTCCTCATTGTACAATCGATAGCCGCTCTCAGTAATTTCACTAGGCTTTAAAAGCCCTATTTCATCATAGTAATGCAAGGTTCTTACCGTAATTCCTGTAAGTTTTGCAACTTCATTGATTTTCATGCCAAAATCCCTCCGTCTCTTTCAGAATCTCTGCCGTTGGTGTAATGGTTGCTTCATAAATACTTTTGCCTGTCTTAGCTAAATAATATTTAATCAGCGCATAGCCACATGCATAACCTGCACAATAAGGTATGCCCATCGGTTCTACACCTCGCATGGCCATTATTTCATCTCCATATAAATAGGATGAAAGGCTATTAAAGTCATGCACCTCAAGGTTTGCTTTAATTGCAGGTTTAATATGCATTTCTAGTGTTTGGCTACTTGTATGGGTCACCCATTTCCCCACTTTGTCTTCTCCAAACATATGTGCTGCAAAGTTTTCAGCAAGGCCTTCACTCACAATCATATCCGCTAAGGTAATCTGAGGATGCCAGCCAATAAACTGCCATCTTACATTATGATTGGCTTCATGAGCAAGTGCCACAGGCAGCATACGAAGTGCTGTTTCATTAGGAATGATAGTTCCAAAGATGTATCCCGGAATCCCTCCATCCCCACAATAATCACCCGTCATTGCTGACATAGGATGGGTTGGGTCGTTGAGTAGGATTGTAAAGATATATTCTTGCACAGGTAAGGTAATGTTATGCTGCTCAAATCCTTCTAAAGTCTCTCGAATACTCTTTTCGCAAGCATTCCAAAAAGACGGATTGCTTATCTGTTCAATTGCACCTAAACAGTCTTTAGTTATTTGTGCCGGATGGTATCCACCACTCATATGGCTTGCAGATACAACGTCGCAGCCACCCTTCTCACTTGCTTCTAGTGGTACACCGATGCACTGCCATTTGAACTCAAAAGGCTTCATGAGTTCATAGCGGTAGATTCGTTCTCTTTCTTCATTGGATGCACTTACCATTTTACGATACATATAATCTGAACGTATAGTTGTAATATTCATAGTCATACCTCTTTTCTTAACGCCTGTTGCGCTATAACTATACTTTAAACTATGACGTTGCGTCAGAGTCAATACGCTTTTAAAATAAAAATAAGAAGTATATCAAGGCAATCTCATGTCCTATTAGAACCGCGTGTCTTGATATACTTCTTAAACTTTAAAATCCATTTTTATTATTTCAACCCAATATAAATGTATAGCTCTGCCTGCTCAAAATCACAGTTTAAATACTCTTCAAAATCTCCAGTAAAACTTCTCTCTAAATCAAGCTGCCAGATCGTTTCCCATGCTTCGGCTACTGCTTTTTGCATATGTCCTTTGACAAAGAATCTTGCATAGCGTCCACCTGGAATCTCTTTCGTACTCAATGTTGAAGGTGCTACTTGTGCAACTTCATGTCCTACTGTTACACAGTATGTATCGCCTTCATAATTCGAGTATAGTCCAACAGCATACCCATTCACTTTATGCTCAATAGTAGCACTAATCCCCTCTTGATAAAGTTGATTCCATAACCCCCCAATGATTTGTCCCATTTGTGGATCACCATTTCCTGTTCGAGCACTTGCACCTACAATACTTTTTGCTTCTAAATTTACGATTTCATAAGTCATCTTTATTACCTCTTTCTATTGGATAAGGTAAGTATACGCAAATAAATCTGACAACTGTATGTCATATTATAAAATTTTTTCATACTATCATGTCATAATGTTCTTTACATTTTCTCAATGCTTCTCATGTTTCTAATTATAAACTCCCTCCTACCTCTATTGCCTTATTACTCTGGACGTGTCTTAATCTTAAAAATAAAATAGTACCACTTCAATCCAATGATGATGAGGAGCACTATTCTCATTCCTAAATGATTAACAAGAATACAAGGAATCAGAAGCATTACCGACACAACGACTGGGATTCCTATTTTTTGTTTCCTTGTCAACGTACGGTCCTGAATAAAAGACTCTAAATATTTTTTATAAATAGAGGTCCTTACAAACCATTGATTAATCCTTTCCGAACCCCTAAAAAAACAAAATGAAGCAATCAACAGAAAAGGCGTTGTTGGCAAAATGGGCAAGACTACACCTAGTGCACCTAGACCAAAAGCTAGAAAGCCAAAGACTATATAAAAGGTCTTTTTCATGGTTTTTACTTTCCTTTCTTTGAACCAAATCTGCTTGGTCGCTCTCCAACCAAACAGTTCCTTACCCCTCATATATACTTTTATAAGTGCATGTCCTATGACCAGTTTCTCACTCTCATTACGCACAAAAAAAGCTAAGCTGCTTGCAATGGTTCATATTGAACTTGCATAGAGCTTAGCTTTTTTGTAGGGTCACATCTCATTCTTGGATGATTGGTATATTTTCAATTACATTCTACCCTATGTATTTCTATACTAACGTCTTATTACTCCTTAAAATGCTACCACCCATACCCCATAGCTTCTTTTACCTGCTCCATATCCTTAGTAGAGGTCAGACACTCAAGGAGCTTAAACCCAACTTCTGCGGCTGTTTGAGGGCAATAGGATGTGATGATGTTACCATCTATGACAATCGGTGCATTCACCACTTTTACGCCAAAATTTTCAAGTTGTTTTTGTCGATAGCCTTCTCTTAAATGATAAGTCGTTGCTTGCCTATTTGCCAGCACACCACTTTTCCCAACAGGTAAGGCACCTACACAAATAGTGGCAATAGGTTTTCCTTGTTGGTCAAATTGATGAATGCATTCTAAGAAGCGCTCATCATAAGCTTCTTCGTAAAACCCAAACTCCTCAAAGCCTCCTGGAATAGCTAATGCATCGTAGTCTGCTACCTGTACTTGGTCAAGTACCTGGTCTACCATCACAGGCACCTTAAAGGCACTGACTACTTTTTCCACAAACCCACACGTTGTAAGCGTTACATCTATGCCATAATCATTCCTAGCCCATCCTAATATATCTACAAAAGGACTAAATTCCATCGTTTCGAATCCTTTTGCAAGGAACATTAAGACTCTTTTCCCCTGTCCACTTTGTACTTCATCTAACGTTTCCATGACTCGCTTATAAGGATACTTGCCAAAGTCTTCTCTTGTAGTCGTCCCCGTTAAAACACCGCAAAAGGCTACACCTGCATTTTTTGCAGCTTCTGCATCAATGTAACTATCACCTACATAAAGAACCTGTTGTGGTGTACACCCAAAATGGACCATTGCCTTTTTGATACCTTGTGGATCTGGCTTGGCAACTTCTACATCTTCTCTCCCTATCACAAGGTCTACAAGTTCAGCGATTCCATACGCTTGCAACGTACTTTCTATTCTATAGCGATACTTTGTAGAAATAATCCCTACTTGATGCCCTGCACGTTTTAGACGCTTGAGCATAGGAATCGTTTCTTTATAGAGCACTGTATTGTCTGTCATTACTTCGTCTGCTTTTGCAATATATTCACACTCTAGTTCCTTGAGCACTGCCTCATCAGTATGTCCTGTCAAAATCTCAAAAGCATCTAAAAGTGTACGCCCTATAGTCTTTTTAATGGCCTCATCTGTAATACCTTCTACTTTGTGCTTATCTAAGACATGTCTAAAGCACATGACAATTCCTTTTTCTGAATCTGCCAAAGTGTAATCAAAATCAAATAAATATAAGTTATACATCTTTTTCTCCTTTATGCATTATGCCTTTGCATTAGGATATACCCTTCCTAGTTGTTTATCAATACCTTTTTATAAAAGCTTTAACAAGATTCTACTTCTCTCCTCCAAGTAGCCTGTAATATTTAGGCCTGATTGCTTCATCACACTGAGTGCACTGTTTTTTGGCTAAACATTCACACTTTGGCTTACCACATGCTTGATGCATCCTTTGCCAAACCGCCTCAATAGGTTCTTCCAAAATATTTCCGTAGGCTTCGTAAATAAAATCACAAGCTCTAAAATTGCCTTCATAGTCGATATAGCTATGCTGAATCCCTGCTCCACATCCATATTGGTCGGCGGACTCCACATAAGGAAAGACTGAAGTTTTAGGATATGCCTTCTCTGTGTTAAAGAGGATATGAAGGTTTATAAGTTGTGCCTTCTCTTCCATCGTCAAGACTTCACTTTGCTGGGCCTCTAAGTTGCCACAAGGAATAGGCTCTACAATTCTCAGCTCATGAATCCCTTGCCCTTTTAAGAACTTCGCCACTTCGTGAATCTCTCCTGTATGTAGCATTTCTTTAGTACATACAACCTGCCCCATTGTATAAAGACCTGCAGCCTTAGCGTTTTGAATAGCTTCTAGCGCAATGGCATGTGCCCCTTCATAGCCTCTTTTAGCATCATGCACCTGGGCATTTGTACTATCTAAACTAATAGCAATCCCAAATAGTCCAGCTTGCTTAAGTTTTTTAGCGCGCTCTTGTGTCAGTCCATACCCATTGGAGAAGACAAGTGTCATACTGCGCTCATCTATAGCCCTTAAAATATCTTCTAAATCTCTCCTTACCAGTGGCTCTCCGCCTGTAAAACCAATAATCCCCACACCTAAGTTTTGTAAGTCATTCATGATTTTTATCATTTGTTCCGTGGACAAGTCCTGCTGATTTTGGGCCATCATATGACTCGCACTACAGTGCCAACAATGGTACATACATTTTTTAGTGACAGCTACGTAGGTTGAAATAGGTGCAAGTCTTGCACCTGATACGTGACTAGTATAAAAATCCTGTCCTTCCCCCGGTACACTTTTTGCAATGGTATGGAAAGCTTCACTATTTATAGGTGGTAAAAAAGCATTGATGACAAAGTTCCCCTCATGTCTGACAATACGCTCATGTTCTATTACATTTAGCGAACATGCCACCAAGTATTTGAGTCGATAATGAGGATTTTGTGTAAAGCGTTTGTGTAAATAGTAAAAGTTTTTAAGTACCCCTGGATTGAACCACATAGGAACCGTCTTCAATATCGTGCTTAGTTTCATAGTATTCCCCTCTCTTTCTCTTTTTCAAAAAGCCCCCAAACAAAAGTGTGGGTCACTTGTTTAAGCGCTGCTGCTCTTAGATGTTGGCACATGCAGGTTTGTATCTTTTCATTTTGCAAATCCAACATACAGTCAAACCCTGCCAATGCCCCTGTATGAGTCACCCATTCTGCTAAATCTTTTTCATTTTTAAATCGAAAAGCTTTTTCTCCTGAGGCACCTGTAAGTTGCCTAAATCCTTGTTTTGTAAACCATCCATCAAACACCTGCTTATTTTTAGGGTTTGGTAACTCCAACATCACCTTCTGAATAGCACTTGAATATTCTAGAAGCAACTTGGGATAAATGCGTCGTATTTCAGGCAAAGTTGCCCGAGTGTTGACAATTACCCCAAATACTCCTCCCGGCTTTAAGACTCTATGTACTTCCTCAATCACTTTGCGAGGTGGCTGATATTTAATAGCCCAGCAGCATAGTACCCCATCAAAGCTTCCATCTGGCTGTGTTTTCAAAAAGCTTAACATATCTTGTTGCCTAAAGGTAGCTGGTTCTAAACTTTTATTTTGTGCTTGTTCGAGCATCCCCTTAGAGACATCCACTAGGCAAAATTCTGCTTCCTTATAAAAAGACCTAAGCTGCATGCTGTTATACCCTGTCCCACATGCCAAATCTAGTATATGTTCCGGCTTTTTAGGGAGTGCTGACTTAAAAGCTTCTAGTACCTGATCATTATAAGTATGCATCTGACTCAAAAACTTGGCTTCATAGCACTTACTTACCTTAGTATACGCTGTACCAATCTCTGTGCCTCTCACCCATTGTCCCTTCACACTCAAATACCCCAACTTACACAAGAGTTTTATGTATTTCATGTCTTTTCTCCTTTATAAAGCATTTCAAAGCCTCTGTTTATTTGTATTTTTTGATGGGTAAAATACGGCCTACATAACTGTTCTAAACTTTCTGGTGTAAACATACGACAGTTTTCAAAACATAAGGTTTCAAACACCCATAGTGCTTTTGTTTTTGGACTGCTCCAGTTAAACTCTGCAATCATCAGTGTTCCTTTAGGTTTCAAGCTTTTATGTACAAGAGGTATGACCTCCTCTGGTTTTTCCATATGATGCAGGGCATCACGGATCATCACCACATCAAATTGCTCTTTGAGCACCCCTTCATCCATCTCTTCTAATGTTGTTGTATAGATAATAAGATTGGTATTTTTCGCTCTGGCACGCTTGGTCATTTGTGCACAAGGGTCTACGAGCGTCACACAAGCCCCCTGACGTTGCAACACATCTGCCAGGGTGCCCGTACCCCCACCTACGTCTAAAATCTTTTTCCCACGAACAGTACCTAGTGCTTCTATCATGTGCTCATTACAATCCAAGTTAAACTGCTTCATAAAACGGTCATAAATCCCTGCATAATACTTAAATAAGTAGGACATCTCCATTCCTCTCTTTCCATACAATCTAACAAAAGACACTATCCAACGGCTTTCTCATCGGAATAGTGTCTTTTGTTTACTTCTTTTCTAGCATATTTTCAATAATAAGTGCCATCATCCCTAGACATAAAATAATATCACCTAGACTAATAATAAGTGCAAACTTGATAAAATGAACCGTAATAATGTCTCCTAACACTTCAAAATGTGTCAAGTCATTCATCACTGTATACAGGCCTGGCAATGGACTATTTAGGTCCATCCCTAAAACATTCAAAGCTTCTACCCCTACAGGCATAATCCCACCATTTGACAAAATCACAAGACCATTTAATAAGAACCCGATACCCATTACAACAAGAGCACGTTGTTCTTTGTTGAGGTATACAACAACGCCTAGTAACAAATAGGTTAAAAAATGCAATCCATAAGTCACAGGTCCAAACGAGAGAACTTGATAGTGCAATAACATTTTAGCAAGGAGCTCAACGCCAAATGCAACACCTATAAGCCAAAACCCTTTTATCTGTATAGCTCTTAAATTGCTCAAATGGCCCTTAAGTAAATATCCAATACCTATTGCTGAAATAATTGCAATTCCAAACATTTTCTACTCCCATATTTTATCCATTTTTTCACTTTTTTCAACTCCGTTTAAATAAGCATTGGCAACTTTTGGATGAAATTGTGTCCCTGCATACTTTGCAACTTCTGCATGAATCACTTCCTTTGCCAACCCTTTTCTATACGGCCTGTCACTGCCCATTGCATCTACTGTATCTGCAAGTTGAACAATATACACATCAAGTTCAAGTTCGTCTCCCTTACGTCCATCCGGATAGCCTAGGCCATCATAACGTTCATGATGATTTCTAATAATGCTTCTTGTATAATCTAAATGCTTAATAGCCTTAATAATATTTTCACCAATAACTGGATGTGTTTTTATAATATTGTATTCTTCTTCTGTGAGTCCACCTGGCTTATGAAGAATCTTATCACTGACACCAATTTTCCCAACATCATGAAGCATAGCTGCAATACGCAGTTTTTCTACCTGTCCTGAACGATATCCTAGCTCTTCTGCTAATAATACCGAAAGTTGTGCAACCCTAAAGGAGTGTCCCTGAGTATATTTATCCCTTGCATCCATGGCGTTCATAAGCGTTTCCACAGTCAAGTTATACTGATTTTTAGCTTCTGCATAGTAGGTAAAGGTGTACTTCACAAGAAGTACTGGGAACAAGGTAAAGATGATTCCCCAATAACTATAGGTCTCATACAGTTGTACAAAGATAATACCGAAAGGAATCATAATCATGTAATTAATTAGACCCAACCAGAAATCTTC
>NZ_JAVVQU010000010.1:64292-66737 GCF_036655075.1 Niameybacter sp.
TAATACCGAAAGGAATCATAATCATGTAATTAATTAGACCCAACCAGAAATCTTCTATAAGGCAATACCAGAGATCTTGTCCGGTACAAATTCTTTTATATATAGCAATAATTACTTTATTAATCATAAAATAAGATGCACTAAATCCAATAACAATTAAGCTACTTGTTATATTGGAATATATATTCAACAAGCCTAGCACAACTAGATGTGCACCTAAAAAACTTATGGTGTACATGGAACAGTTAAAGCATGTTCCATAGAATGGTGTATTAAAAATGTGCTTATAAGTATCTTCATCTATTTTGAGCACCCGAATCAAAAATCCACCTAACGAAACAATAAGGGTTTCGAAGGGGCCAAAAAGTATATAAGTCGCCAAAGTAATTGCAAACGTAGTGCTAAAAGACATTTTTTTAAAGCATAGTGTAATACTCTCGGTTAAACCTGTGATGAGTATAAAGAAACAAATTACTTCTAAATTCTCTACTTGTAGTGTTATCTCCTCCTTATACAGCGCAAATAGCAATAAGAAAATAGCTATACTATAAATACTTATACAAAATCTTCTTTGTTGTATCGATAACTGTTTCACTAAAAACCTCTTCCCCTCTTCATCTATATATAAAAGCTGATTATAAGGCATACTGATTTAACTATTAGAAAATAATACTGATTTGTGAACCGCCTGCAATTGCAAGTGCTAATAAAGCAAATACAATTGGCATAACTTTAGCAAAATTCTTTTTCATCATTAGTTCCCCCTTCTGCTCGCATTAACAGACTTCCGCTAATCATCTGTCATGTTTTCCGCTTCGCTTAAGGGTTTATCTTATAATCAGCCTTTATAACTTATTTAAAAAGCTTTCTATTTAAAGCATCTAATGTAGCACGTACTACGGCTTCATTTGGATCATCCCGAATAATGGCTGAGCCTATCAAGAGCTCTTCTTTTTCATCTGTGCCTAAATGAATAAATATACATATAAAGTCAATACCTTTTGTGGCACTTACATAGACATCTTGTACACTTAAAATATAATCCTCAACGAGCACTTTTTCTACAGCCTGAATCGTTGCATCTGCAATGACACGGTAACGATTATTAGCTGTCTTAAAACCTCGTTTGGTTGCCTTGATAATCTCTCCATCGTGGTTAAGCCTAATCTCGCATTCCAAATTTTTATCTTCAACCTGAAGGGACATCCCTTCATATTTAACACGCTTAATCCCTTGCATTGGCCCCATATCTAATTGAGCAATACTGATTTTCTTTCTATCGATTTCATAATCAAACATAGCAAATATAGTAGATTCAATATCCCTTACAATTTGCTTAGCTGATTTGTTTTTACTTGCTACAATGTGAATCTCTTCTATTTGACCATTAATTTCTTTAATTTTACTATGTAAAACACCATTAATTTTTTTAATGATATCGTTTAACTGCTCACTATTCATTCTTTAACCCCTTACCTATCTTGTCCTCATTCTTTATTTCTTATATTTTAAAGGTTGTACTGTTTTTATAATAGCTTCATAATATGTTTATTGTATCATATAGCCTTATTTTTTGTATATAAATATATTTTTTTAGCAATTAAAATTGAAAAATAATTATATTTATACCTAATCTTAGCCTACTTCAACACGCACAAAAACCAGCCCAAGTCGTCCCCCTCTTATGTTACATAGACGGACTTAGGCTGGTTTTTGATTGTGGCAATGAATTCGTCACCTTTTGATGGGTGTCTCGCTTCACAAGAAAGCAAGTACTTAGGTGCAGCTGTTGGACTTACCAGGTTAAGGTGCATGCGTTGGTGTGCTCTAGGTGAAAGGGATGCCTTGCATATATCACTGTGAGTGTCCGCTGAACTTACCTTACCGTAGGTTTACCATAGGCTTTACCACAGGGCTTGGTTACTTATAAAGTTGAACGCGCTAGATAGGGTGAATCGATATAGATCTTGCCCCACATCATTTGACTGCCACCATCACATGATGTAGTTTTCAAGAAAAAGTCCTACTGCCTTGGTAAGAGGGGGAATCCAATGCCTTCAGCCTTTTCCTTGCACGAGTCAAAGTTTTCGGGTCCCGGGATGCCCATCTCACTTCTTCTCATGGTCTAACCTTTTCAAAACGAGGTCATGCCTATCAAGCTTGTCTCCTCTATTTATATTGAAATATAAGTATAGAAGACTGGCTTATTTATAGTATACTATCAAAATAATTAGATGTCAATTTATTATTTGTAATATTTTAAATTTGTTTATACACATTGTGCACCTATATAAAAACTACAGCAAATTGGTATTAAAACACAAAAAAGGCAAGGTCATGAGTTACCCCACTTCCTTACCTGTCAATGCTTTTTAAAGTTGTTAACCAAATCTATACGCCGGGTTCTGTATCTGACGGTCATCTATCTCGACATGCAGTTACCTA
>NZ_JAVVQU010000011.1:0-10611 GCF_036655075.1 Niameybacter sp.
CTCCCCCTTACGCCTCCATATACTCCAATGTTTTCTCTACAATCTTTTTCTTGTCAAACTTATCTTCCATATGCTTTCTAGACTGAATCCCCATCTCAATCTTATCTTCTATATCTATCTCAATATAGGATTTGACCTTGTTATATAGAGCTTCTTCATCTTGTACCTTCACCGTATACCCATTGTGATATACCGCTTCTCTACACCCCGGTATATCTGAGGTGATGAGTGGTCTGCCCATGGCTGCTGCTTCTAGCAAAGTATTTGCCATACCTTCATGGTAGGAAGGCAGTACAAAGCAGTGACTACTTTCAATAAAGGGTTTCACGTCTGTTTGATAGCCATGGTAGTGAATGATACCTTGGCTTTCTAGTCGTTCTATCGTTTCTTTGTAGTCTTCTTCAAAGGGACCTACCACTTCAAAGTCTACATAGGGAAATTCTACCTTAATGCGACGTGCTACATTGAAGAACTCTTCAATGCCTTTTTCCTTCATGAGTCGTCCAATAAAAAGGAACTTGAGATGCCCATCAAAGTGCATGCACATATATGGATATTCTTCTAAGTTGACACCTGCCCCGTGTAAGCCTATAGCTTGTTCACTACTAACAATGCCGTATTTCAAGAAGATGGCACGATTCTCCCCATTTTCAAAAAATACAATACTTGCTTTTCTAAGTGCCCCTTTATATAAGAAGATAATCATCCTTTTTAGTACCCCTTCCCCTTGAAAAGCTGTCCCAAGCCCTGTGATATTAGCATAATAAGGCACCTTACACCATCTACTTACCCATCCTCCATAGATATTGGGCTTAATGGTATAAGTGAGCACCTTATCAGGCTTTTCTTGTTGAATGAGTTTGTAGTAGCGTATCAAAAGTTCCAAATCCTTTATAGGATTCATCCCTCTTCGCTCCATGGGTATCTCTCTAAATGTACACCCTATTTCTATGAGAGGGTCTACAAGCTTCCCATAAGGTAGTGCAATGACTACTTCATGACCTTCTTCTAATAAAGTTTGTAAAAGTTCTTTGCGGAATTTGTATAAGCCTAGGTCATAGTTGGCAATCACTAATACTTTCATCTCTTCTCCCCCCTCATTTGATTTTCCTCTAATATTTAGGTTTTGCCGGCACACCATATACCGATGTTTGAGCTTCTATGTCATCGATGACGACAGCTCCTGCCGCTACCACACAATTGCTTCCTATTGTAATTTGATTGATAATGGTTGCCCCAATGCAGACCCATGTCTCATCTCCTATAGTGACTTCCCCACCCATCTTAGCTGTGGGAGAAAGGTGTACCCCATCTCCAATCCTACAATCATGTTCTACCACTACGGAAGTGTTGACGATCACGCCTTTTCCTACTTCACATCCAGCATTTAGAATGGCACCTGGTAAAACGATGGTACCTATACCTATCTTGGCATAGGTACTAATAATGGCTGTTGGATGAATAAGAATAGGAATCTTATACCCTAATACTTGTAAGTCTTCTATCAGTTGAAGCCTGTATCTATTGTTGCCTATAGCCACAAAGGCATTCGCATAGTTCTCCCTCAAGGACTGCACATCTACAAGCTTACCAATCACTTTGTGTCCTAGCACTTCTTGCCCTACTTTTTTGTCATCTAAGAAGTGAATTTCATCAAAACATTTCATATTTTGTGCACAGTCTAAAACGACTTTCCCCTGTCCTCCTGCACCTACTATTAACAAATTATTCATTTAGTCGACCATCCTCACTCTACAGACCCGAAGGCTGGCATTGTGCTATCTTGACTGTTATTAATTCCTTTTCGCCTTAAGACGTTATATAGTGTCCTATACACAATATATAAGTCTGTTTTAAGGCTTATATGTGCCACATACCATAGGTCAAATTGGAACTTTTCTTCCCAAGTAATCGTATTGCGACCATTGACTTGTGCCCAACCACTAATACCTGGTCGTACATTGTGTCTTTTTTGTTGTTCCTCTGTGTAGTATGGTAAATATTCTTCTAAGAGTGGTCGTGGCCCTATAAAACTCATATCCCCTTTGAGTACATTGAAAAACTGAGGCAACTCATCAATACTCATCTTTCTTAAGAAGCTGCCGACTTTGGTCATACGCGCACAGTCTGATAAAGTATTTCCCATCTCATCGTCTGTTTGTATGACCATCGTTCTAAATTTATAAATGGTAAAAATTTTTGCATCTTTTCCAGGTCTCCTTTGCCTAAACAAAACCGGTCCTTTGGGATCTTCAATCTTAATTAGCAGTGCAGCTCCTGCCATAATAGGTAAGCCTATCAAAATAAGTAAAAGAGCCATTAAGCAATCTATCCAACGCTTAACTTTTACATACATGCTTGTTGTTCCACCGCCTCAAACAAGCTTCTTACAATATGGATAACCCGTACTTGTTCTTCTTCTGTCATTTTTGTATCAGAAGGAAGGCATACCCCCCGGTTAAACCAATCTTCTGCTACGCTTATGCCTTCTTCATAATGATTATAGAATGCATGGTTTTTGTAAACAGGTTGAAGATGCATAGGTTTCCACACATGTCTGCTTTCAATATTTTGTTCTTCTAAAGCGAGTATGATGTCTAGCGGTGTAACTGTAGAACCTTCCTTGATGCTCATAACAGACAACCAGTAGTTAGGTTCTCCTTGAGGATCAATGGGTGCCATTTCAATTTTTGGCACGTCCCCAAAAGCTTCCTTATATAAGGTATAAATAGCTTTCTTTTTAGCAATACGCTGCTCCAGTACTTGTAACTGTCCAAGTCCTATGCCTGCACATACATTGCTCATGCGGTAGTTGTAGCCTAGTTCTTCGTGTTGATAATATCTCACAGGCTCTTTTGCCTGTGTTGACCAAAACTTAACCTTCTCCATCACAGCTTCATCATCACATACCAGTGCGCCCCCACCTGATGTGGTAATAATCTTATTGCCATTGAAGGAGTAGATACCTACCTTGCCTATTGTACCGCTCATTCTTCCTTTATATGTAGCCCCCAAACTCTCAGCTGCATCCTCTATAATAGGTACATCGTATAAGTTACAGATTGCTGCAATTTCATCTAAGTTCGCTGAATGACCATATAAGTTGACGACTACAACAGCCTTAGGTGTGTAGTCTTCAAAGGCTCTTTGAAGTGCACGTGCGCTCATGTTAAAGCTGTCTGGCTCACTATCGATAAATACAGGTGTAGCCCCTTCATAACAAATAGGGTTACAGCTTGCAGCAAAAGTTAAAGTAGAGCAAAAGACAATATCACCTTTTGTCACACCTACAGCCTTTAATGCCAAGTGAATGGCGGCTGTTCCTGAGCTTAAAGCAACGGCATAAGGCTTTGTGATATATGCTGCAAGTCTTTGTTCGAAAGCATTAATGTGTGGTCCTGCTGGTGCAATCCAGTTGGTATCAAATGCTTCTTTGACATATACTTGTTCTTTTTCTCCCATGTGGGGTGATGATAAATAGATTCTTTTCATTTTGATTTCCCCTATTCCTACTTTGTTACAATCATCAAGATAGAACACCTCATCTTGATGGTTTCTCCACTATCTTATATAGTTATAGACATAAGGTAAATTATCTAAGTATATATACATAATGCATGTTATAGGTATATACATTTATAAAAATCAGTAAAAACTGTTATTTCAATCCATTTTCCGAATCATTTCGATTCGATTATTGACCCCCATTTTTTTGTAAATATTAGAAGTTGTCTTGGCTACTGTCACATTGGCTACATAAAGTTGCTCTGCAATTTGCCTATTGGTGAATCCTTCTCTAATAAGTTGGGTAATCTGATACTCTCTTTTTGTAAGCCCCCAAGCATTAGACGCCTTATGAGGCGTTTCCTCTTTTCGGGTATCCTCCAAATGCAATTTCTTGCTGTCTTGTAGTAAAGGCAATATAAAAGCTTTAAACCGTTCTTCTTTCCCTAGTTCAGTAAGTACAGGTGTAAGTACTTCTATACGTTCTTTAAAAGGTAATGTAATTTTGTCTACTTGTGCTATTTCTATAGCTTTTTTCAACATTGCTTTTGCCTCTTCTGGATGATCTGTTAAACTACGCCACAAAGCTTGAAACACATAATAATAGATTTGTCCAAAAATACTACGGCTATTTGCTAGACTTTCGCCTACTACATCTTGAAGAATTTCTAGTTTAATCCATTCTTTCTTTTCTATGAGTACTTGTGCATAAGCTATATAAGTACTTATTCCTATCGTTTGTTCTTGTACATTACCCAAAATCTCCCTTAGATCCTTCTCTTGGAACTGTTCTTTAGCATCTCCTAGGCATCCTTTGATATATACTACCCCAATGTCTCTAATCTCTCTTAACGTTTTACTTTCCTCATAAGGCTGATAATTTTCTATATTCTTTAAGTATTTATTGCATTGATACTCATCTCTACAGCCTAGTGCAATACGGCCTAGAATAAGTTCACTGCACAAACGCATCACATAATTTTTAGAAATATCTGTTTTATAAAAAAGTTTAGATGCACAGTTTTTAGCTTCTTCCCATTCCCCTCTATACATATAGTACTCAGCATAAATCAAATACTGCATTTCAATACTATAGATATATTTTAGGCTACTATAAGCCTTCATCAGTTGTACCATTTCCTTAATATTTTTCTCGTACTTTCCTATTGCTGTATGGTATCTATAGCTAAGATGGATATAATGTCTATTAAACATATCCAAACCATTTACAATACTCGATCCTTCTGGTAAGCACTCTACAACATTTTCTAAGTTTTCCGCTATCCCTGCTACATTTTCACTGGCTACAATTCCTTTGATTGCATAAATCTCTCCCCGAATCCTAACTTTGGTTTCATCCTCTAAGGTATCTGTTTGCAAAAGCGCTTGCTCTACTTGATTTAAGATATTTTGTATCTGCTTATGGTCTTTGTAAAAAAGAAAATAGTATAGCAACCTCAAGCCACCTATAGGATATTTAACAAAGAAGGACTGTTCGATTTGATTGAAGATTTTACTCATAGCCACTTTATCTATATCTCTGTAACCTTGTAAGGGTACTTCTTGTAGGCACTTCATAAATTGTTCCTTATTCCCACTTTTAATCAAATACTTAAAGCCTTCATTCCAATTTTTTTTAGTCAAATGCCACGTTCCAATATATTTGCAGGATTCTGAAAGTTCCCCCTGTGCTTGTAAATCCAGTTCTTGTTGCAAAAAATCTATCATTAACGGTGTAAAGCTATAATGTCCTGTTTTGTAGTCATACTTTAATAGGTTATCTTTTAGGATTTTGCGTATACCTTCTAAGTATTTTGCATAATCTTTCATATTTATCCAGTCTTCCATTTTAAAAGGTCCAATACCCGCTAGTGTAACTAAAAGATGTTGATAGGACACCTCATACATGCTATAAATGCCTTCTCTTATAAGATTGAACAAACTATACTTATGGTATAAATGGTTATAGTTCATATAATTTTCTTTCATCAAGTAGATTGCTGTTGGCCATCCCCCTATATATTCGGCTACAGCCTGTGCTTCTTCATCCTGAATACTTATTGCATTACACTCTAAATATTCTTTAACCTCCTCCCCTGTTAGTTTCAGATCCTCACAATCTACAACTTGGCACTCCTGTTTAAAACGCATTTCTTCTATACTTAAAGTAGGCATTACTCTAGTAATCAATATAATATGTAAGTGCTTAATCTCTTTTTTTATCACTTGCATGAGTGCTGTATAGTATATATCTATATCTGTAAACTTATGATAATTATCTAATACAACCCAGGTCTCCTCTGTATAGCCTTCTGCTGGTTGCCAAAGAGGGACCTTCTCATCGTACCACTCCACTTTGGCTTTACTTTGACTGGATGCATTTTGTACAGCTAAGGTTTTCCCATACCCCATTGGTGCTGTTACAATGGTCAATGGATACATTTGTATATGCATTAACTTTTGCTTGGCCATTTTCCCCACTACTTTAATTTGATTCCCCTTATTCACTTCCATTTCCCCTTACTTTCTATCTATTGGATTATTTTACCATATATTAGATAAAAGTCTAAAATATTATCTTGTAATATACAACGCATATGGTATAAAATGATATTAATAAGGTTTAAAACAATTTTTATCCAACTATATACTTTTTATATACACTTTAATATCTATTTATTTTAAAATATTTATAAGTTATACTAATATACTTTTATCCCCCCCAATATACTCTCCCCCAATTTTGTACTAGCCTAAGGAGGTATACTTTTGAACATTGCAATTCTTGAGCCCCATTCTAAATGTGAAGGCTCAGCAAAACATTTTATTCGTCAATATTGCCAAACACAGTCTATTCCTTTGACACTTCAAACATTCAATCACCCTCATCTTTTTTTTGAATGTTTTTCGAGACATACCTTTTCTTATATCTTTTTAGATATAGATTTTGTCAACATGCCTAACTTAGAAATAGCTGAACATATCAGAAAACTTGACCCCACTGTCAACTTAATTTTAATGAGTCGTAGTGCAGACTATGCTATTCAAGGCTATCGCGTACAAGCTTGTTACTATTTGCTTAAACCTTTTACCTATGCCAATATCCAGACTGCTCTAGACTTATGCTCTAGGCAAAATATTAGTCAAAAGCCTTCTGTGGCGATTACGATTAATCGTATCTCACAACGTATCTTTTTAGATGATATCCTTTATGTAGACACGATGCACAACGGTATACAAATACATAGATTTTCTGAGACGTTAAAAACTTATATGTCTTTTAAAACTTTCTTGAATTTGGTACAAGACGAACGCTGTTTTCTTCAATGTTATCGCGGTATTCTGGTCAACATGGACTATGTAAAGGCCCTACAAAATGATAGTTTTCTCTTGAAAAATGAAGAAGTTGTACCTATTCGTCTTCAAGACCGTTGTAACTTACGCGAACGCTATCATACCTATGTCTTCACTGAAGGACTTAAATCAAAACAAGCTACCTATTAATAGCGGTAGCTTGTTTTTTTGTATGCCTTTATATAATTTCTTCCTTGCTTATCTACAGGTATACTAAAGAGGAGCTACACCGTACTTATTCTTATTTAAAGTTAGGAGTTATAAAAAGATGAAAAAACATTGGTTATACAAAACACTCTTCATCCTTGCGCTTCTCTTACTTTGTACTCTAGGGCTTATTGGACTTGTTCATCGTTGCAAAGATGCAACTTATGTATCAGACACCCTAAATATTCAACTAGAACATATTGAAGATAAGGCACAACAAATGGAATATTGGATTGCAACCGTACAAGTCCAAGATATGCAGCAAGTCCAAGCTGCTTTTGCTAACGACACATTTCCCGGGAAAGACAAACAATTTGTCAGCACCATTGCACGCCAACATGATGCTATTCTTGCCATCAATGGTGCTGCCACAGGCTTTAATGATGTAGGGATTGTCATCCGTAACGGTATCATTTACCGTGACGAAGTTTTTGACTGCGCCCCACTAGAAATGCGTCAAGATGGTACACTCTTCATTGGTGAATATGGGAAAAGAACGGCTAGTCAGATGCTAGAAGATGGCACTGTACACACCTGGGACTTTTCTCCAGACCTGATTGTAGATGGAAAAGTGGCAAACTATGCTGCTCAACCATGGTTTAGTACAGACCGTGCGCCAAGAACACTTATTGGACAAAGAACACCTTATGAATACATCATTATCGTTGCAGATGGTAGACGTCCTAACTGCCCTGGCATGACTTATCAAGAGGCTGTAGACATTTACCAAGCGCTTGGCTGTACTTGGGCCTATGCCTTAGACGGTGGTGGATCTACTACCTTATATTTCAAAGGTAAAGTAGTCAACCATCCTTCTAGATTTATCCAAAGGCCTTATTCAGATATCTTGTATTTTGTGGAGTAATCAATAAGAGGTGATGGGTTTATATAAACCCATCACCTCTTATTGATTATTCACTATGTGTTTTCTCAGGGTTCGCTCGATTATCTTCGTTCCCCATCATTCGAACTCTCACTACTGTCACCTTCACCACTCGGATTTGGACTACTTGAACTACTGTTGTCAAATGGTGAAGGTATACCTACTACAACATCCATTTTAGTCTCTGTACGTTCTACACCTAATTCTTTAAGTTGTGGACTTTCCCATTGTTTCATACTTTTCCCCTTTTCTATTCTTTATTATTAATAATACCTCAATCGGGTACTGATTAATCTAGCTCATGCTTTACTCATGAAATCATCTCTTGTTGAACGTCTTCTAATGTCCTATACATCCCCTGCATTTGATCCTCTACTGTAAATTGATTTTGAGGTCTTGTAATAGTATACACTTCTATACTTTTGACAATCTGTATCATCTGCTTAAGTATCTCTCTGGGCAAACCTATATTTTTGTATACGCTATGCATCCAGTATCCATTTCTTAGGAAAGCATCCATTTTATCCATACCTTTAAGTTTCCTAATACTTACTTCTTCTACATCCTCTGCTACTATTTCATACATGGCTGTAAGCGGGCTAGCTATCTCCTTAAATCGATTGACTTCCAACAGTGTACATTTATCTTTTCGTTGATCTCTCACATTCACATCCTCAATGTTATATCCAAATCTCTCCATTGTATCATAACAAAGTTTACGTATAGCATAAGCTGGTTCTACTCTATAGTGATTTTCTCCTTTAGAAATAGCAACTACATCATCTGTTAAAAAGGGATGTCCTGCTTTAACTAGGGCATTTAATAAACTTGATTTTCCCATACCACTTTTACCGGTAATAATAATTCCTTTTCCATCTATATCCACTACAGCACCATGCATAACAATGGTTCCGAGTTGAAACATGAGCATACCTAATGCTCTTCCAAGTAAGAAAGCACGTACGCGTTCTGGCTTAGCTCCTATATCCTCTTTAATGCGTATTTCTTTTCCTTGTATCATACAGTAAGTCGCAATAGATGATGCGTAAAACCAACTTAAGCCTTCTTCATAGCAACGTATGCCATTCATTTCTCTGCCTTCTTGTACAGATGTCGGTAACTCCCCATAAGTAATCTGTACATCATAATTCGTACTTGGTTCGGGCTGTTTCATAAGTTCTGGCAATTCCATTTCAGATATAATATTGAGTCCATATGCTTTATATTCATATCTCTTCATTTTCTTTTTCCCTTCTCTTATCTTATTGAAGTTTTAGCAATGTCAAAAGTTTTTTCTTTTTCCCAACTGCGCTCATCCCTGTTATAATAAAAGTCCATTGCTCTTGTAATTGATACGTTTTATGTCCTTCTCCAAACAGTAATCGATGTACCCAGGCTATAGGTAAGCAGATTGGATACTTCTTAGCATAGTTATATTGATGACTTAAACTTGAAGCTTTAGGAAAAATAAATCGTATGAAGCTACCATTTGTACTTCCAGTAGCCTTAGATTTCTTTTCTCTTGCTATTCCATGACTAAGGGCTACTTTCAAGTTACGCTTACCTCTTGTACCCCCCTCAAATATAAGGTCTATCATCAGTTTAGCTGCTTTCTTATTTGCTTTTCCTAACTCTTCAATTTGTATAGGTATCTCTATTTCTAACAACAAATGTACTACATAAAATAGATTGACTAAAAATTGCTCTAACTTCCACTGTCTCACTTCTTGCACGAATTTCTCCCAATCTATTTGTGCTTTATAGTGTTTACTTATAAGTGCAATATCAATAAGTTGACGTATACCAAATCCTGACACTACCAAATGGGTTGCAATATGCGTGCATCCATGGAAGAGTAAATCTGTAGGTCCTAATGAAAGTACTTTTTCTTTTCCTATATGCACGTTTATAGCATCCGCCCACAAAGACTTTTCATCCCAAGAAATCTCCTCAAATATCTCTCCATGTCTAAGGGTAGTATGCATCTCGACAGGTTTATATTGTACATGCTTATACCTAATATGTAGTGGTGTTTCCTCTTCTGCCATATAACCTTCTTCTATAAGAAGTCCATGAACACGTTGCTGGTCTTTTTGTTGTATGAGAAAGTCCCCATCCGACATGGTTCTAAGTTCAGGTTTGGGATATAGATTTCTAATCACTATGCCTTTTAAAGCAATAAGTTCTATTCCTTTTTGTTCTAATTTCCCTATCAAATATTCTATTTGCCCCATATGCTTGAATTGCTTCATAGCTGTCTTGATGGTCACACGCTTCCATTTCTCTAAGCTTGCCCGAGGCATTTTCCTTTTAAGTTCTTCTCCTATAGCCGAGTAGATAAATCCTGTCAACTCTTGTGCCTTTGCTTCTTGTCTGAGCGCTTCCCAATCTACATTCCCTAATTCTGACTCTTCAACTTTTCTACCATTCATTGCTGCTCTTACTAAAACAAGTAACTGTTGCTCTATCTTTCTCATACCTATCCCCCTTACACACTGTCATCTATTAACATAACTGCTTTCTTCACCTATTTCAATTATATATGTATATAAATAACTATCTTCTCTCATGAACTAAATCTGCAATTTCATTATAAGCTTATAAATAAACCTAAAAAGTTTTTTGCTATACTCTCTTATATTATTATTTTGAATATAGTATGG
>NZ_JAVVQU010000011.1:10711-66143 GCF_036655075.1 Niameybacter sp.
CCTCAAGAGTTTAAAAAATATCGTATTAAGCAACTTCTATCCATTGTTAAACTAGCTTGTTTATTATTTCCTACAGTGATTACTTTCCAAAACCTGACTACTTTTGATTATTCTCAAGGCTATTTATTACCCTATTCTTTTTTTATTACTTTGATTTTAGGACTTCTCTATTTTTTCTGGGCTTTTACTACTAAGCGCACTTTGCAATCTCATTATTTGAATACACTCGCTCTTATGGAGCATTTCCTGTTAGGATTTTTTGTGTTCATGCTTATCTTACTTTCAGGAGGCGTTAACAGTCCTAATAAATTTATGTTTATCTTTATTATTATTACAGCAACGATACAACTTGGACACAAAAAAGGTTTTTATGTTGCTAGCATTTCTTCCTTTGCTATCTTATCTATGGATTTATATGTCGCACGAGGTATGACGATCAATCCTTACTTTGAAAATGACCTGACTTTAACCGGTGTATTTATGCTGACCGCCTGGATACTTGGCACCTATGTAGAAGCTGAACGTGATCATATTACAATGCTTGAAAAGATGGTCAACTATGATGGTCTAACACAAGTTTACAATCATCGCTTTTTTTATGAGCAACTTGAGAAGGAATTTGATGTAGCACGTCTTACAAAAAAACCTTTAACTGTACTATTTATTGATATTGATTACTTTAAATGCTATAACGACTTGAACGGGCATTTGGATGGCGATCAAGTTCTTGCACAAATGGGACAACTTTTACAAAGTACGCTCGATACTCAGGGCACTGTTGCAAGATATGGTGGGGAAGAATTTGCTGTTCTTCTACCAGGCTATGATCACGAAGAAGGTACCAAGATGGCTGAGCGCATTCGTCATACTGTTGAGATTACACCTTTTAAAAACGAAGACAACCAACCTAGTGGAATACTAACGGTTTCTGTTGGGATTGCTACTTATCCTAAGCAAGCTAAAGATAGCATTGAGCTGATTAAATGTGCAGATGATGCACTTTATCGTGCTAAATTCTTTGATAAAAACCGAGTAGAAACTTATAGCTCTATCTTAGATGAACTTGAAAAAAACATTCCTAAAAAGGATTTAGATATTTTGACGTCTATGAAAACTTTAGTGAATATGATTAATATAAAAGATCGTTATACCTATGGCCATGTGGAGCGTGTTGTCTTATACAGTCGTCGCTTAGCTCATTCTTTAGACCTTAATGAAAACGATGCAAAAACGTTAGTATGTGGTGCGTATATGCATGATGTTGGTAAAATCGATATTGATGAATCTATCTTAATCAAAAAGATGCCTCTTACTCACGACGAATGGCTAGAGCTTAAACAGCATCCTATAAAAGGTGAAGAGGCTATTCAATATGTGGATTGCTTACAAAGTGCTAGACCGCTTGTTAGACATCACCATGAACGCTACGATGGCAAAGGTTACCCAGATGGTTTACACGGTGAAGATATTCCTTATCTTGCTAGGGTTCTGACCATTGTAGATAGTTTTGATGCCATGACCTCTAATCGTGTTTATAATACAAGAAAGTCATACAAAGAAGCTATTGAAGAACTCAAAAATTGTAAAGGAACTCAATTTGACCCAGCAATTACAGATTGCTTCATTGCTATGATTCAGACTAAATCTGACTTTTAATCTATCTTTTGGCAAATTGCACTACTTTCACTCTAACTTTTTATATATTATGATAATAATAAAATTTTTAGAATTTTTTACTTGATTATTGTATTTCTTTGCTGTATTATTAAATTATAAGGTTTTACTCAACGTTTTTATCCAATATAAAAGTATAGAACTATACACCATTCTAGACAAGTGTACACTTCTATACCACTAAGAAGGTTGTTTTGAAACTTCTAGTTGCTCCCTCTTCTGAAAGTGGACAAGCTTCTTCTTAGGCAACTGAATCTATTTTCAAATTAAAAGTGGCAAAAATAGATTCGGGGCAATATCTAACTACATGATCAGCTTACTCTATGCTTAAATGTAGCATTCAACTTCATAAAAGCCCCAGTCAGACAGCATAACTTGAAGCACTACTTATGAGCTGCGGACTATTGGGTAACGCGCTATGATACGTATAAGATACCTCTTTCATTTGCCGTTCTCTCATAACTCTAGCAGGTACGAGCCCAGACTTTCAAATATGCCTACGACCTAACTCTTTTAACCAAGTTGAAGGCTTCTAAGCTTTTAAAGCCTTTTGTAGTTTGCCACTAAACCAAAAACCATCTTAAGTTCAGTCTGCGTTTGACGCACAAGAGGGAGGACTGTCCTTAGGATGGTTTTTGGTGCTTTTTTATTGTTTTATGTCCATACTTCTATGCTTCTTCCTCTATCCAACGAATTGTTGACCATACGGCTGCCCCATTATTTTGTTGAGGTACGCCTGGTGTACTACGTCCTTCTTTGACATAACGTGTCAAAAGGGTGCGAAGCTCTTGTACAACGTCTGGCTGTTGGTCGTAAATATTGTGTTGCTCTCTCACATCTGCTTCTAAATCATAAAGTTGGAATGTAGATAACGCTTCTTCCTCTTTAGAATCAGGCATAGGTGCACTCCAACCACCTGAACCTTTACACATTTCTAATTTATATTTTCCTTTTCGAATGGAGAGTGATCCATCTATGCTTTGATGCACTACAGCTTCTCTAGCATAGTCTTTTCCACCTTTCCACAAACCTAATGCACTTACACTATCTTCTCCCATATCATCTGGCAAAGTGATACTTAACACCTCTGCCATTGTCGCCATCAAGTCTACAAGACAAACAGGTTCTTCACAATGACTTCTAGCTGGAATAGCCTGTGGCCATTTGATAAGAAGCGGGATACGATGTCCACCTTCATAAATATCAGCTTTTGTGCCTCTAAAGATATAACTTGGATTGTGCCCTTTTGCCTCAAGCTCTTTGTAGTTCGCACAAGGTGAGCATCCATTATCTGATGTGTAAATGACAATAGTATCTTCTTCTAGCCCACATGCCTGAATCTTGTCTAATACCTTCCCCACCATAGCATCACACATCATTACAAAATCACCATATTCATTGGTACCTGACTTACCTAACCACTCTTTAGTTGGCAAAATAGGTGTATGAGGCGCTGGAAGTGGAAAATAGATGAAGAAGGGTTCTTCTTGATGCGCCTCTATCGTTTCTAGTACCTTGTCAGTAAGCTGTGGTAATACTTGCTCATGGTCAAAGTTTGGTGCAGTAGGTCCTTCTCTCCAGAAACGCTTACCTGTATCACTTGTTGTCCTTGTAGGCACTTCTACCACATGTTTATTCTCAATATAAACATAAGGTGGCATATCTAACGAGCCACTAATGCCATAGTAATAGTCAAAGCCAAAATCCACTGGTCCCTTTTGAATAGGCTGGCTATAATCTACATTTTCTACTACACCAAAGTTAGGTACACTCACAAATTCACCATTGCACGGCCAATCCATCCCTAAGTGCCATTTTCCAATACATGCTGTGTAGTAACCTGCGTCTTTTAACAAATTGGCTACTGTCTTTCTTCCGTCTTCTATAAGGTGAGGTGTATAACCGCCTACTACACCTGACTTTAATCTCGAGCGCCAGTTATAACGCCCTGTCAAAATACCATAGCGTGAAGGTGTACAAACGGCTGATGTAGAATGCGCATCCGTAAAGCACATCCCCTCCCTGGCTATTTGGTCAAAATACTTTGTTTCAAAAGGACATTTCTCATTTAAATAAGAAATATCTCCATAACCCATGTCATCTGCTAAAATATAAATGATATTTGGTTTTTTCATGTTTATCCCCCAGTAAATTGTACAAATTATATTTATGTGTATATTTTACTATACTATTATAAGTTTATCTATATTTATCTGTCTATCTTTGAAACCATTAGCTATTCCTTAGTAGGGATTGCCCCTTCAGTGATGAAAGAAAGTCCCATAATATAGTTTGTCAGATGCTGATTTGGCATGTGGAATAGCAATCCCATCACCAATACCTGTTGTGCTTTGTGATTCTCTTGTTAAAATACCTTGTTTGTAGCCTTCTTTGGGGATTAAATCAACAATTCAAGAAGAGCGTCTACTTCTTCCTGTGTTGCTAAGTTGTATGAAAAGGCTGAAGCACTACCTGTTGCAACACCCATTTTAAAAGCTTGTTCATAACTTCCATCTTGCATATAACCTGCAATAAATCCAGCTACCATGGAATCCCCAGCACCTACTGAATTTTTCACTTCACCTTTTAAGCCTGGATGTTTAAGCACCTCACCTGTTTCACTTACAAGGACTGCCCCATCCCCTGCCATAGATACAAGTACATTTCTAGCACCTTTTTCTTGAAGCTTTTTAGCATAGACTACAACTTCATCTTGTGTGGTAATGTCTACTCCAAAGAGTTCACCTAACTCGTGGTGATTGGGTTTGATGAGGAATGGTCCACATTCTAGTACATTCATCAATAAGTCTTTTGTAGCATCCACTATAACGAGAATCCCTTTTGCTTTAAAGTCTGTCATCATACATTTGTAGATATCACTTGGTACTGTAGATGGAATACTTCCTGCAAGCACAAGTATATCCCCTCTTTGTAATGTATCAATTTGGCTATAAAGTGCCTGAATGTGCTGGTCTAAAATAGCTGGTCCATTTCCATTGATTTCTGTTTCATCCTCGCTTTTAAGCTTCACATTGATACGAGATAAGCCTTTTTCTAATGTAATAAAATCACTGCATACACCATGTTTTTCTACAAGTCTTCCAATTTCTTGCCCTGTAAAGCCTGCTACAAAGCCAAGTGCCTTGTTATCTATCCCTAAGTTTTTGAGTACGATAGATACATTAATCCCTTTTCCACCCGGGAACATCTGCTCTCTTGTTGTTCGATTGACTGCACCCACTTTGAAGTAGTCTACTTCTATTAAATAGTCAATCGATGGGTTGAGTGTTACTGTACTAATCATTGGTTTATTCATACTTATTGTCCACCTCTATAATTGTTGTCTGTTCATAAAACTTGGGCGAAATACTGGCGTTCGTTATTAATATAGGTTGTTTAAGCTTGGCAAAACTAACTGCATCTACCTTACTTATATCTGCTAAAACATAGGCTTCGTTACATTTTTCCAAAGAAGCCTTTTGTAAATTGATACTTTTCAAGTTCTGACACTGCCCCCATACCCATTACCGCCAGTAGATTTAATGCACTTCCTGATTCGCTTGTGAAGGTAAATGGCCCATATACTTTTTATAGGTTTTTGTAAAATAGGATAAATTAGGAATTCCACATTTTTCTGCACTTTCCTTTACATTATATTTCCCTGAGCTTAATAAATGCCTCGCATAGTCGCAGCGCAAGAAATTGATGTATCCAACTACGGTTTGTCCTGTAATTTCCTTAAAAGTGCGACACATATAGTATTTACTAAAGCCTGCATGGTGACAAAGCTCATCAATAGTGAGTGTCTTGGTAAAGTTATTTTTGATATATACAATGGCTTTCTTCACAGTATCCATCTTATGGTTCCACGTTGTATCGGATACGGCTCTTTGATTGAGGCTATAGTTTCTATAAAACTGAGTTAGAAGTACAATCACCAACCCCTGTACGGCTGACTTATAATGCTTCTGCCTTTCACCCATTTCTATAATAATCCGCTCCATACTCCCTACAAGCTCACGATCTTGAATTAAGTTTTGTAACATCATATCCTCTACATCTACTTGAAAACTTTCGCAAAAACTTTTGTCTGCTATAAGGCAATAATAATCTAATTCTGTAGATGTCGTATACAGGAAGTGCAACTCATTAGAATTGACTACTAGTAAGTCACCCGGTCCTACCTCCACATGGTTTGCCCCGCAAGTTGCTACGCCATTCCCCTTTACAAAATAAAGGATTTCTATATTTTCATGGTAATGCATCGTAAATTTTTCGTTATATCTATGAAGTGTATCGTAGTGAAAAATAATAGGAAACTTCGGGTCGTCATGCCAATGCTGTTCATAAACAATGTCTTTCATCTTTTTCTCCTTGAGCAATATTGTGTTAATATTAAGCAACATCCATGCTTTTATATCTATCTTAAAACTATATAATGAATCTAGCAACAAACATTATCTATAAATAAAAATTTAGGAGAACATCATGTATCTATTACCACAGCCAAAACACCTAAACCTTGCTGAAGGTCAATTTATTCTTAAGCCATCCACTTGTCTTTTATTAGATGCAACTTGTGACTTTGACGACTTAAATGCAATCGTTACACTTCAAGAAGAAATTCAAAAATCTACGAGCTTTATGCTTCCTATTAGCAAAAGCTTTCATGCGCAAAATGTACAAGGTACGATTCAATTTGTGAAAAAAGCTGGTTTTTCCAAAGAAGCTTATGCATTAAGCATTACAGCAGATGCTGTTACAATCACAGCTTCTACTGGTGCTGGTATTTTCTATGGGGTACAAACATTACGTCAAATCATTCGTCAATCCGGTGCTGTTGTACCAGCTCTTGAGATCGCTGATGAACCTCACTTTGCAAATCGTGGTTTCTACCATGACTTAACACGTGGTAAGGTAGCGACACTTGAAACCCTTAAAGAATTAGTAGACCGTGCAGCTTTCTATAAATTAAACCAAATCCAACTTTATGTAGAACATAGCTTTGCTTTTGCTGGTCTTAGTGAAGTATGGATGGATAAAGATCCAATTACAGCTGAAGAAATTTTACTTTTAGACCAATACTGTCAAAAGCGTCACGTAGAACTTGTACCTTCTCTTTCAACTTTTGGTCACTTCTACGAGATTTTAAAAAGTAAATCTTTCAACCATCTTTGTGAAATTGATACAGCCAACTTGCCAGACTACTCTTTTGTAGACCGTATGGCACATCATACCTTGAATACATTAGAAGAAGGCAGTTTTGAATTAGTAGAAAAAATGCTTAACGAATTTATTCCACTCTTTAGTTCTAGCCAATTCAACATTTGTTGTGATGAAACTTTCGACTTAGGTCGTGGACGTAGTAAAGAAAAAGCAGATGAAGTTGGATCTGGTAGACTCTATGTAGACTTCCTCAACAAAATCATTACTTGTGTAAAACAACATGACAAAAAAGTTATGTTCTGGGGAGATGTTATCCTTCACCACCCAGAACTACTAAGCGAAATTCCTGAAGATGTTGTCTGCCTTACATGGGACTACAGCTCAACTTGTGGTGACCACTCTGTAAAAACTATTGCCGAAACAGGTCGTGAACAATATGTATGTCCTGGTGTAGGTGGTTGGAGTATGCTCATGAACCTTATGTGGAATGCCTTCGAAAACATTCGTAGAATGGCTGAGCATGGTAGAGAACATGGTGCAACTGGCCTTCTTAACACAGACTGGGGCGATTATGGACATGTAAACTTATTTGCAAACTCTATGCCTGGTATGATTCATGGTGCAAACCTTTCTTGGAATCCTCAAACTGAAGAAACTGACTTTACTCAGACTTACCAAGCAATCTCTCGTCTTGAGTACGGCGATACTTCTGAAACACTTGTAAGTCTCCTTCACCAATTATCTGGTCGTCAAGGTGCTTGTTGGTCAGAAGTGGTACGTTGGAAAGAACTTCAACATAATAAACATGATGAAGTGGAAGTCCTTAGCAGCTTCAATGTAGAACGTATCTTAAACGGCTACCAAACTGCTTTAACTGTAGAACAATCCTTACTTGCACTTAGTGGCTCAATCCGTCACAACACCTTTGATATGCAAGAATTCTTAATCGCTGCAAAAGGCATTCAAGTTGTAGATGACTTTGTCCTTACTTTAATCCAAGATAAAGTAGGCACACCAGAAGCCGTTCCAACTATGAACAAAGTAGAACTTGCTGCTGCTCTTGAAACTTGGTTTACACAATATGCTTCTATTTGGAGAGCACGTAACAAAGAAAGTGAACTTTACAGAATTCGTGAAGTTGTTGCCTATATGAGTGGATACCTTAGAGATAATATCGCTTAAGCGTCTTCTTCTCTCTCAAACAACCGAATAAACAAAAATAAAAGCGCCTTGTTTATCCAACACTTCCATGTGTCATAAACAAGACGCTTCTTTTTTTACTTTCTAATTTTCACTTTTTAGTGTTCCAACTTTCTACACCCTACATTTTTCTTGAATTTCAGCTACTAACTGTGCCATGGCCTCTTCTGGGTTTTGGTAGTAGTAAGATGCACTCATATAGACCATCTCCCAGCCAATACGTTCAAGTACGGCTAGTCGGTTGATTTCTTCTTCTAAAGCTGTACCTTCTTGATATTTCTCACTTTCACATACAAGACGTACTTCCTTTGTCTCACCTTCAATAACAAGACCTGTAAGTAGTGCCCCTGAGTGGGTATGACTTCTTACTTTGAAGCCATACCCCTCAAGACGCGCTTTCATTTCAGCCTCAAACGGTACAAGTGGTTCTTCAAAGTGAAGGGTATCTTCTGAGGCATCTTTTCCACAGTTGTTGCAGTAGTCAAAAAGTGCTATTCGAATATCTTCTTCTTTTAAGTCTGTCCCTGGATTAAAGGAGTGCATAATGAATACTTGGTCACGACCACGGCTCATGGCTACGTTGTAACGCTTTTTGTACAAGTTGTCTGCACCATAAGTCATAAGACGCAAGGTGTCTTTGTCTCCTTTTGCATCTACCATAGAAATAAAGATAACGTCTCTTTCATCCCCTTGGAAGTGAGCTGGACCGCCACATAGAATATTACGTTTCGTATAAGCTCTGGCTGTCATCTCTTTTTGGAGGAGACTGTCAATATAGGATGCTTGTTTCTCACCTTTTAAGCTAATGACCCCAAATGTTTTGCCTGTATACTTGTCATCTTGACAACACGCAAGGATTTTCCCTACGATTGCTTCTGCTTCCACTTGGTTGATTTGCTCCTCTTCTTGCCCTTCTGGTAAGTAGCAAGTCACAAGGCTTGGCTTAAAGACTTTGGAGTTTTCACGAAGGGGTTCAATTTGGTCTTTGTAGGCCAGTTGGTTACTGTAACCAATGAGTTCTGGCACACATCTAAAGTGTTCCCTAAGCCTTACAGGTTGGTAGCCTGAAAGTTGGGCTAAGTCATAGATAGAGAACCTTCCTGAGTAAAGATAATGGTTTGGAATATCTTCTAAGTACGTTTTAATCAAACGGCTTGTCTCTTCTGTATTTTCACCAACAGCCAATGGACTTACTTGCTCATCGTCCCCTACAATAAGGACTTGCTTACCTAAGTAAAGGGCTATGAGGGCTGTCACATCTGCTTGACTTGCCTCATCAATAATAACCACATCAAATTGATTTTCTCTAGGGTCAAAGTGTTCTGCTACTTTGTCGAGTGGCATAATCCATACAGGTACTGCCTTTTGACATTTTGGCATAAGCTTTCTGGCTTCTTGCTTAAGAATCTCACGGTTTCTGCCCTTTCCTGCACCCATTTTAAGGATCAGTTGCTTCCAACCTTCTATCGCTTGAATCTCACTACGGTTGGCATCAAAATCAACTAACTTATGTAACCATGCTTTGTCACACACCAGTTGCTTGGTATGGTACGCTAAGCGTCTTTCTACTTCTTTCATCTCTTCTTTAATAACACGCGCGGTACGCTCATGGCGTTTGGCTAAAATGTCTACCAGTTGACGCCACAGCCATGCCTCTTCTACCCCAGTTGGCACAATAATTTCTTCGCCTTCTTCTTTGAAGGCTTCTAAGTAGTTGGCCCATCCTGGCGCTGCAAAAGCAAGCTTGTCTAAGAGCTCTGCCTTACGCTTGACTTGTGTCTGCTTCTCACGTGCCTGCCTAAATGCTTCGTAGCCTGTTGTATATTGTTCTAAATCCTTACTTCTAAGCGTTACTTTTAACTGGGTCAAAATTGGACTTTCCTTTGTACATTCTAGTCCATTCATCCATTTAGAATAAGCTTCTTTTTCTTTAGCAACTTGCGTCTTTTCACACCTTGCCACTTGATACTCTAACACTTCTAAAACTTCTTTAAGTACAGTGTGGTATAGGAAATGTACATGTCCATGCTCAGACTTGGTGTAGTCTTGTTGTTCCATAATCCCTTCTACATCTACACCATATTGCTCAAGCTGCCTTGCAACTGGGAGCCATTTTTTCTTATACCAATCCAAATATTTTAAAATAGCTTCTCCATATTTTTGACAAGTCAGCTCAAAAGGTGCTTCCATCTTGTCAGTAGGTTGCACCCCGAGTGGTACCATCTGTCTTTCCCATCTGCCTTTAAGAGATTCTCTCTTTTCTTTAAGCACCATGTAATGAATAAGGGCTTCAAAGTCTTGCATCGTCTCAGGCTGTTTGTTGCCTACACGGCTTGCTTGAATAATCGTCTTCATTTGAGGATTTAAGAGAAGGGTTATCTTAGAGAGCTTGCCTGCACTTTGGAGCTTTTGATTAATTTGGCTATAAAGATCTAATGGCTTAAGCTTATCGTCTACCTTGGCAATCTGTGGCTCTAATGCCATCATCTCATCTGCATAAGTTAAGCTCAGTTGATAAAGTTCTTTGATTTGAACCGCTAAGGTTTGCCATTGTTCTTTGGCTTTATCTTCTCTCCCTGCCTCTAAAACAGCCATCCCCCATGCATCTTCTACGCTTACTTGCTCTTGAATAAGCTGTATATTGCCAATCAAATCTTTCAACGCTTCTACTTCGTATAGGCTTTCATCTTCTTTGAAATAGTTAATCCATTTAGGTGTCTTATACTTTTTAAAGTGCTCTTCCGCCACAATGTAGTCTTTGAAGCTATCTGGTGTAAGCATACCACCTTCTGGCAGTTCTAAACCACAGATTAGCGCATCTTCTTGACTTAAGGTATCCTTAATATGGTAAAGCTCTTGTACTTTATCTTCCCCAAGAGGCAAGATGGAGCCATGTCTTACCGGTCCCATAAGCCACTCACAATTTGTTCGCTTTTCATCTATGTATTTAGCAGCCTCTAAGGCCTTATAACTCTTACCTGCTACTTTAACAGGGGTGTACTCAATTAACTTATTGTTTTTTAACTCTCCAACAAGCTTGTCTAGGGTACGAATACATGCTTCACGATTTTTCTCATGCATGGCTACCCTTCTTGAAAGTTCACTACGTTCAAGGGTTGCACGAATTTGATGAATACCTTCTAAAGTATCTTCTAGTGCCTTACGGCTTTCTGCATCTTGCATCAAGCTAATACAAAGGGTTTGAAGCTCTGGTATCACCTGGTCTTTCACTACAGCCAATGCCTTCTCACTATAGCTCGTTACCAAAATACGCTTACCTTCTGCTAAAAGGTGTCCAATCATATTGGCAATGGTATGGGTCTTGCCTGTTCCTGGAGGGCCTTGTACAAGTACTGCTTCATTTCTTTCTAGGTGCTTAGCTACAAGTAACTGCTCCTTATTGGCAGGCTTGGTGAATAAGATCTTTTGGTCAATCCCATTCACGTCTAAAGCTAACTTTTTCATGGTCTCTTTAGAATTTTGATTTTTACGTACTGCATCCCCTTCACCTACAATATCTGCAATAAAAGGTGGTATTTGCTTACGCGTTTGTAAATCTTCCAAGATACCATCTAGTGCTATTTGGAAGCCTAGTTGTTTCTTTCTAAGGAATAAAGTTGGGTAATTTGCTACCACCTCTACGCCTTGGTCTCCTTGAATCTTACTGCTGACTTCTTTGCAAAATGCAGCTACCCTTTCCCCCTCAAATGGACTGATGCCATCCGCTTGGAAAAGTTTAATAAGCTCAATGATACCCTCTTCTTCTAATCCATCTACAAGGCCTAAGAGCCCTTGGTAAAGTTCTGGTGCTCTGTTGGTTAGACCCACAGCAAACGTTTCATTTTCTGCATCAAACATTAAGTTAACCGTTTGTAAAATAAGAGGATGGTTAATCTCTCCCATACCTTCCATGCGCACTTGTCCATTTCCATAAACCAGTTCTAGAAGTTCTGGCTCCTTTTTGAGCCTACTATATGCGCTGTATAAACGGTTGTAAATCTCTTCTACGCGTTTTGCAATTTCATCTTGTTCAAGCATAGCCTCCGTTGGCTTTTGAACAACGCAAATGGGTTGGTCTAACGCTTGTTGTTGCCACATTTCTTGTATACAAATATGTTTTGACCACATTTGAAGTGGCTCTACCCACTCCCTCTCCTCCTCGTTGGCAATCACAGGCGTTTTCATGCTGTGGTAAGCTTTTAAGAAAGTATAGAGATTGGTTACTTTGTCCATCTTGTTATTTACCATCTTGTCCTCTTTCCGTTTTGTTTAGTTTAATCTTAAGTCTTATATTTCGCTTTATTTAAATAGGTAAGATTTAGCATTGCAACCTCTTCAGTGTATCATAAATTTTGACGTAAGAAAAAGGACTTTTCATGACTTTAGTAAGTTTTGCCTAAATTTTTAATTAACTTTGTGTCCTCATATAACTGAGTGATTTCTTGTTCACGGTACATCCACTCCATACATACCTTAAAATCCTCTAAGCGAATAGGTGCTTGAGGCTCAAAGTTGAACTGACTCATACGACTTGCAAAAGCTTCCAGATAGCCAAGTTCCTCATGACATAGTCTCACTTTTCCTTCTCCACTTAGACCATTAAAGTAGGTCCCAGCTTCTTCTAATGCCTCATGAAAAGCATATACACTCTCCCTATGGTTTTCATAAAAGTCTTGATCAAATGCCCACATCACCAAATTTTTGTCGCTACTTCTTGTACTCCAAAGAATGGTGTGCCCCTTGTCTGTCAGGTCACTCACAAAAGGTTCAATAGCTACAAGGGCGTCAATCTCCCCACACTCTAAAGCTTGTATACGTTCATAAGAGTTGTTAAGCCATACGATTTGTGCCTCAGGTACTAATGCTTTCAAATCATTTTCTAAATAGAGTCGGAATAACCCTTTACGGTTAACCCCTACTTTTATCCCTTTATACGGTGGAGTAAGTCCCTTACGTCCCACGAGATGAATCGTTCGTGTAAGATTTGAAGTAAGTACTGCCTTCTTTCCTTGCTCTAACATATAGAAGAAAAAGGTTAAGTCTCCCATCATGGCATCTGACTTGCCCTCTCTAAAAGGACTATTGCCATCAAAAGTAAAGTCTTCCGCTAGGTCCAGTTCAACTTCTAAGCCGCGCTTGGCAAAGATGCCCCTCTGCTTGGCAATAAGGGCTGGAATAATTAAGGGATTTTTTTTGGTGTGATGTAAATGTATTGTTTCCATATAAGCTCCTTCTCTTTTAGTAATCTATTTAAATTTTAGTGATTTCTTTAAATCTTAAGTCTTCCTTTAAACCCAATCTTACTTTAAAAGTTCATGTATTCGACTGTTGTGGTTCCTACAAAACCATACGCACCTCGCTCATCCCTAGATTCCTGACATAATTCATAGAAATCTATCAGTAAAGTAGCACCCTCTACTTAAACAATAGTCCTATGAGAAATGCTACACCAAGTATCAAGTTGAAGCTGTAAATAAGTAACAACGGCCTTGGCCCCCATTCTCTTCCCATTGCTGGGTACACTTCTTGAATCTTGTAATAGTCCTTGTACCAACGTCTATAGCCAAATTCTACAAACACAAGAAGCCCACTTAAGAGCATCCACCAAGTGATGCCATCTACAAAGTAAAGGGCTATCCAACTCAGCACCATCACAACGGCTTCTGGGATAATCAACTTAATGGAATTTCTAAATCCAATCACATGAGGTAAGGTGGTTCTAGACCCCTTGTCCTTCTCATAGTCTGAGGTGTTGTTGGTAGACATTAAAAACACAGTCATCATCATCGGAATCACTGCGTATAGAAAGCCTTCTGTTGTGATTGCACCTACTTGTAAGTAAGTAGAAATCCAACTACTCACACCTCCTACTAAAAAACCTGACACCGCTTCTCCAATAGGATATACAATGTAAGGCTTTGGCCCTAGTGAGTAGGTCAGCGCCGCCACTGCTCCAAGTAGTCCCATCATGAGCACCAATAAACTCTTTGTTAAGAGGACGACCATCAGTCCACTTGCACTTGCAAGTATGAAAAAGCCTGCTAGGACAATCCATGCATCTTTTAAGGTAGCCTCTCCTCGTACAAGTCCTTCACTTCCTTTGTGCCAAGTAAAGGTAGCCTCGTCCTCTTCTGCCTTAAGATAACCACGTATTTCATTGGCTACATTAGCCACAATATTAAAACTAAAACCACTTATAAAGAAGAAAATCAAAGGCCAAAGTTTAAGGCCTCCACTTAAGTAAGCCCCAAAAAGTCCACCGCTTAAAATAGGTAAGCCTGTTGCAAATCCTGTTCTCACTTCCATAACGGTGTAAGAACGCTTAAAAAAATCTTTCATTATCGTATACTCCCTGCTGTAATGCCTTGATAAATATATTTCTGTAATATAAAAAATAAGATGAGCATTGGAATCATACTCATGATAATGGCTGCACTAATCACATGCCATTCTGTTTGATTTGGCCCCACAAAACGATAAATCGTTGTAGACACCGTATTCAACTTCTCCCCTGGCATATAGAGATAGGGGATGTAAAAGTCGTTGTATATGGCAATCATTTTTAAAAGGGCAATTGTAGCTGTAGCCGGCTTTAAAAGAGGAAAAATAACTTTTCTATAAATTTGCAGATACGAAGCTCCCTCTAGCAATGCCGCCTTATCTAATTCTTTAGGGACTTTATCCAATGCTTGAAGATAAATATAAACCATTAGGACATCTGCCCCTAAATAAATAATTGTAGGTGCCCACAAGGAATTGTATAGTCCAAGCTTATGGATCAACTTGAAGGTACCTACTTGTGTGATTTCTAATGGGACAATAGAAACCAATAAGTAGGCAAAGAGAATCATCTTCTTAAACTTAAAGTCAAAACGATTGATGACATAAGCTACCATAGACCCAAGTAGAATACTTCCACCTACGCCTAATAAAATCAAGATAAAAGTATTTACAAATCCCATGAGCATTTTACCTTCTACAAAAGCCCGTTTGTAATTTTCAAAGTTAAAAAAATTCACTGGAGGCACCAATCCCGATGTATTAGTAAACTCGTTGTAAGTCTTGAAGCTTCCAAAAAACAAAGTAATCAGTGGAAAGAATATGACAAAACTCCAAAGCAGCAAGCTCCCGTACTTTAAAGTATTGATGGCTACTTTTTTAATCATCTTCTACCCCCTTGTAAAGTTTATTTTGGAGTGCTGTAATCACTAAAATAACTACACTTACAATGACCGCCATACTAGCAGCTCGTCCAAACATTTTCTTCTCAAACGCTGTCTTCATAGTCTGTAACAGAAAAGTCGTCGTCCCATTAGACCCATTGGTTAAAATAAGCGGCAACTCAAAAGCTGAAATCGCACCTATGGTGAGGAACATAAAATTAATTTTAAGTACAATGCTTATTCCTGGTAGGATAATCATCCTCACCTTTTGCCACCAAGACGCCCCCTCTATATCTGCTAAGCGATAGTGCTCAGGCGGTATACATTGAATGGCACCAAAGTAGAGAATGAAGCTCTTCCCTGTATGACGCCACACAGAGATCGCCCCGAGTGTATAATTCACCATTCTAGGGTCACCGAGCCAGTATCTTGTATGGTCACCGAGTCCTAGCACTGTTAAAAGACTATCAAAGCCTCCACCTGGACTAAAAAACAAGCGAAAAAGCATGGCTACCGCCATTCCACTAATGAGTGAAGGAAAAACAAAAGAAGCTTTAAAAAAGTTTCTTCCACGCATCTTACTAGAAAGTAAAATGGCAAAGAATAAGGCAATCACAATTTGTACAATGCCTGAAACAAAATAAACCATACTATTTAAAAAGACCCTAAAGTAGCTAGGATCTGTAAGAATTTTGATATAGTTTGCAAAGCCTACATAAGTTTTAGTAGGTGAAAGGCCGTTCCAAGAAGTAAAGCTATACTCAAATAATGCTAAAATGGGATAAATCCCAAAAGTAAAAACTAAAAGTAAAGGACAAAAAAGAAAGCAGCTTATCAGCCAACTTTCTTTTTTAGTTTGATTACTTAGCATATTCCGCCACAGCTTTTGCCCAACTTGCTTCAAGGCTTGCTACATATTCTTCATAGGTGCCATATTGGTCTTTGTAAAGCCCCATATTAATCACTTGTTGTAACACCTCTGTAAGCCTTGCTACGCCTACTTCGTTGGCAATACTTGAGTAAAGTGTTTCAACTTCTGCTGTCACTGGAGGTGCAGTTAAAACAATGTTGTTATTTGCAAATAAGGCTTGTTCTTCTGGTGATAAGTCTGCTCTTGATGGAGACATACCGCCTAAGTCATCTGCATAGTCACTTTCATCAGAAATGAGAAAGTCTACAAAGGCACGTGCTGTAGCTTTGTTTGTACTATTTACATTGATCCCTACTACTTCTGGCGCACCAAAAGCAATACTTGTTTTGTCATTCCATTTTACAGGAAGTGGCGCAATCTCAATGTCACTTGCTTCTGAAAGTTCATCAATGGCTTTAGCATCTTGAGAACCTTTCATCATCATAGCAATTTTGCCATCTGCAATCATTTGTTTCCCTTGTGCAAAGTCAAGTGTTACAGGGTCTTTTTCTATAAATCCATTACTTGCAAGGGCATAGAAGAGGTCCATCACTTGTCTAATAGGTTGACCTACTTCAAAAGCTGTACCTTTTTCTAACATTTCTGCTTTATAGTTTTCTCCGCCAAAGGATGAAAGGGTACCGCCCCATGTTGCAAGCCCTTTTTCATAGTTTGTAAAGAAAGGAATCGTATCTGTCTTCTCTTGAATTTGTTTACACGCTACTAAAAGCTCTTCCATCGTTGTAGGGAAAGCTGTAATCCCTGCTGCTTCAAATACTTCTTCATTATAAATAATACCTAAAGAGTTAATCGCAGTTGGAAGACCATAAGCAATCCCCTCATAATCTGCTTCTGTTACATCGATGTAAGCTTTTCCAAGTTCATCTACTGTGCCAAGAGGTTCGAAGTAGTTTGGATACATTTCAGGTTCACCTGATATACTAAAGGGAACAAAAAGTACATCGCCATAATCTGTTGTATTCATACGTGTTGTAATGTAGTTGTTGTAGTCAGCTGAAGACTCCCACACAATATCTGTCACATTTGGATAAAGTGCTTTGAACTCTTCCTCAATTTCTGCAAAAAGTGCGTCTGCATCTGTACGACCAGTTACAACTTTTAATGTACCACCAATGGCTGCTGCTTCACCGTTTGTTCCTGGTGCTGGTGTTCCATTTCCGGCACATCCTGTAAGTGCCACTGGAATAAGTGGTAATATTACCATCCATTTTTTCATTTTATAGCCTCCGTTATCGTTTGTTGAGTTTCTGAATCAAAATAGTGTGCCTGCGCTACATTAAATCTTACCTTTATCAGGTCACCTACCTTAAAAGTACTTGTGTTATAATCTTTGACTGTAAACTTACAACTTTTATATTTAAGCTGAAGTAAAGACTCACTCCCTAGGTACTCAATCTTTTGAATAACTGCCTCCAAATGGGCATTTTCTTCTACACATTGTATATGTTCACTTCGGATACCCAATACATAAGATTTGCCTTCTTCTAAATAGGTGTCCTCCACTGGAATCTCTATCTCCTCTTCTAAAAGTATACCACCTCTTGTGGCTTGACATACAAAAAGATTTAGAGTGGGTCTACCAATAAACTTTGCAACAAATAAATTTCGAGGTTGCCCATAGACCTCCCTAGGTGTACCAATTTGTTGTACTTGTCCTTCATTTAAAATGACCATACGGTCTGCAATAGTCATGGCCTCAACTTGGTCATGGGTAACATACAGCATCGTGCCATGAAGTGCTTCATGCAAAGCTTGTATCTCCTGTACCATATTGTCTCTAAGTTTAGCATCTAAATTAGAAAGTGGTTCATCCATTAAGAAAAGTTTTGGTTCTCTCACCATAGCCCGTGCCAGTGCCACCCGCTGCCTCTGCCCACCGGAAAGTTTCTTAGGCTTGACCTTCAAATAAGGTGTAAGCTCCAACATATTGGCTGCCCACTCCACCTTCTCCTTAATACGCGCTTTAGACACTTTACGAATGCGCATCCCAAAGGCAATGTTCTCGTAAACATTTAAGTGAGGCAGTAAAGCATAGTTTTGAAACACCATAGCCACATCTCGTTCTTTAGGAAGTTTATCTTTGATAGATTTCCCATCTATTAAGATATCCCCCTCGGTTAAAGCCTCAAAACCACAAATAAGTTCTAGCAAAGTAGACTTACCACTGCCACTTGGGCCTACAATAACAATAAGCTCTCCAGCTTTTATGTGTAAGTTAAAATCTTTCAAAGCATATTGGGTATTGCCCGCATACTGCTTTGAAACATTTTGGAATAAAACATTTTCCACTTGCTTCACCCCCTGTTATTTTTATAACCAACCTATTATATATAGATTTGCAAGCTCTGTCAATTTAAGGGAATTATCCTGTTTAGTGTCTACTATTTAGCAAAAACTATACCTGTGCAAAAAGAGGCACCTCTAGCACCTCTTTACTATCTTGTCTATAAACTTTTACATGCTTCCCTACTTAATCAAAAATTAGTCTAAAGTACTTTTTACTCATGCCAATATAATAGACTATCATTAAAGCTATAAATAAACCTAGTGCCGTCAAGTAGTCCATCAAGTAATTTCCTTTTACAAATTTCTCAAATACTTGATTTGCCATAAAGGCATGACATGCCCCAACTACTGCCGGGAGCACAAAGGCAATTCCTATTTGCATATAAATAGACTTTAAGATTTCTTGCTCGGTCATTCCGATTTTTTTCAACATGGTATATTGTTGCCTATCGGAAAAGGCATCACTCAATACTTTAAAATAAAGCGTACTAAAGGTCGCTAACATAAACACAATAGAAATGATTAATCCTAGGAAATAAAAGCTCCCTACGAGTTTATATTTATATAAGTAATGGCCCATATAGTTGTTCAAATTGCTCTCTCCACCTGGTACTGTACCTACTAGTTGGGTTAATAGGGGCAAACACTCTTCTTGATCTGAAATATTGATTCCATTGTTGATAATCCCTTGCTGTTCCCCTTTCACTTTCATATAGTCTACATCATTTAAAACATAACCGAAAGTATTTGAAAGTGGCCCTATATTCCCTATAAAAGGTACTTTGCTTTCATTTTTAATCTTATAACTTTTGCCTTGGATCGTTCTTACTTCACCTATAGAAGAGATGGTACTTCCTATTATTCCCGGCGATAGCATAAGTGTCATTTCCCCACTTTCACATGCCAGCTGCTTTAAAAGCTTATCTTTTTGAGGGTAGTCTATACACTCTAATATCTTTTGAATCTGACCTACACTCGTTATCATATATCCATAGTTTTTGTCTGCTATAACCTTTTGAACTGCTACATCATCTAGCTCATTTAAGTCCATAATATGACCTTGCTTATCTAGAAGTAAGAATTCCGTTTCCACCTGTCCGAGTATTTGATGAGGTGAGGATTGAATGATTTGTTGAACCTGCTTCTTAGTTTTAAGTTCACGCCCTAAGTAGTTCAAAGAGTAAGGAACTTCTATAAGAAGGTTATGATCTGCATAAGTCTTCACTGCTAGGCTTGTTGTAAAAGCAGTCACCGTAGCTGCACATAATATAGTCGTCATGGCTAAGTTCTTATAATTGTTTTGCAATCTAAAGAGTGTATTGCTTAAACTTATTAAGCGCTCTCCTTTATAAATCAGCTTTTTATGTGCAATCAACCTACTTAGTACAATACTTAGAAAGCTACCGAAGAAAAAGTACGTTCCAATACATACAAACCATAATACAATAATGGCTACACTCATCAGGTTGATACCTAGACCTTGCCCCTTTAGACTTAAAAAATAACCAACTGCAATAAGTAAAATACCGATTATACCACGCATATATTTCAGCTTTGGTACTTGTTGTTCCCTTTTTGCACCTTGAATAAGGTCTATTAATCGACTTTTGCATACAGCTCTATAGTTATAAAAGCCCATAATCAAAAAGAGGCTGGCAAAAACAAGAACCAAATCACGAATAGCTGCTACAGGTATCGCAAAAGGTAAGACCACTTCAATGACCATCGCTTTAGCTAATAGCATAAAAAAGAGTTTGGAAGTCAATATTCCTAGCGGCAGACCTATAGCAAAAGCCAATAACCCAAGCACTACACTTTCTACTGCAAAAACTTTGCCTATTTTGCTTGTAGGTACTCCCATAAGCATATAGAGCCCCGTTTCTTTTTCTCTTTGCTTAAAGAAAAAGTGATTGGAGTGCCACATGAAGAAAATCACCACTAAAAACAAGATGTTCATACACAATACAGCTGCTATTTGGGCATACATATAGGTATCTGCCAAGCTTGCAACACTTGGGTTATAGGCTAGTGCTAAGAAATTGTAAAAAATAGCTACAGTCACTGTGATGACCAATAAATAAAACTTATAATTTCTCATATTATTTCTTAGAAATTGACAAGAAAGCTTAATGACGCTCATGACCTTTACCTCCCATCATTGCAAGCATGTTTAAGATTTTTTGGTAGAAAGTACTTGTATCGCCGCCACTTTCCATCTGTCCACTAATTGTACCATCTTTTAAAAACAATACGCGATCGCAGTAGCTGGCTACTGCCGCATCATGTGTCACCATTACTAGTGTTGTTCCAAACTCTGCCTTCACCTTCTTAAAGCATTCTAGTAGTTCCGTTGCTGCCCTAGAGTCTAGTGCACCTGTTGGCTCGTCTGCAAAAACCACTTTCGGATTCCCCACAAGGGCACGACATATGGCCGCACGCTGCTTTTGTCCACCTGAGAGTTGATAAGGATATTTGTCTAGCTGTTCATAGATGCCAAGTTTCTTAGTGAGTTCTTCCGTCTTTTCTAAAATAATACTCGCCTTCGCATTATTTAAAGTCAATGGTAATGCAATATTATCACGAATTGTCATATTGTCTAAAAGATTAAAGTCCTGAAAAACAAATCCTATTAAAGATCTTCTAAACTCCGCAATATCTTTCGTCTTAATAGCCGTTACATCTTTTCCTTCTATTTTAACTTGTCCAGATGTGGCATTGTCTATAGTCGAGAGGATATTCAAAAGTGTTGTCTTCCCTGATCCAGATGGCCCCATGATGCCTATAAATTCACCTTTTTCCACCTTCAAATCTATACCTTTAAGTGCCCTATAAACACTACCTTTTTGTCCATATTCCTTAATAAGCTTTGTTACTTCTATTATTGGTTGCATGCTTGTTTCCTCCATTACATTGAATATAGCTTCATTATGAATCACCTTATCAAAGGGTGCTATCGCTTTAGGTTACAATTCATGCTCATTTATTACATCTTTGTCACATTGAAGTAATCTTCCAATTTATAAAAGCTTAAAATAACATCTGTATATTCATTTTGTACGGACTCCACCCTAAGTCCCACACTCAGGACATTTGCCATCTTCTTGGCATAATACAACCCCATCCCTGTAGACTTGGTTGTTTGCCGCCCATTGGTGCCTGTAAAGCCCTTTTCAAACAATCTGCCTAGCTCCTCTTTAGGCACACCTACTCCATTATCTCTAACATGTAAGTGGATTCCCTCTTCATCTTCTATCGTATAAATGAGTACTTTGCCTGCTTTGTGTGTGTATTTACTTGCATTGTTTAAAACTTGTCCAACTATATATTCCAACCATTTCTTGTCACTTATACAACTACATGTCTCTATTTGATTTTCAATAGCAATATTTTTACGGATAAAGAATGGTGCATTTTCTTTAATTTTCCCTTTAATCACTTCTTTCACATCTACTTGTTCAATGTGTAAGTCCTGACTATAATGATTGGCGCGTGTAATGTACAGAAGCTGATTCACCATAAACTTCATTTGTTCTATAGGTAAAGACAATCGCTCTGCAACTTCTTCCTCCTCCAAGTCTTCTAGCACTAAGTCACATACTGCCACCTTCACCTTAATGTCATGCACCCATTCTGTTGTATATTCTTCCATTTGGTCTGCTCTTGCCTCATAGTCTAAGAGGGCTACTTCTTGTTGTTTGTTAAGTTTTATAATTATACCTTGCAACAGGTAGGTATAGTAGTTCTCCTCTGCAAATTGAAGTGCCTTTAAAGGTACCTCTTCTTCTAAAGCCTCTTGGACTTCCCAAAAGTTTTGACGTGTCTTTCTAAAGTCCCATACTACTAGTCCTATTTGCATACATAAAAACAGGATATTAAAGTAGAGTAAATCTACCCATTTATAATCTAGAGGGCTACTTGCAACTAAGACTAGGTTAACCAAGATTAAAAGACATCCATTATGCAAAAACCATCGTTTGTTTAGCCTCAAATAGTCTCCTATTGTCATAAGATTCCATACCCCATTCCCTTCTTTGTTGTAATCCATTCACTACAACCTAGCTCATCTAACTTTTGTCTTAGTCTATTGACATTGACAGTCAGTGTATTCTCATTGACATATACTTCGTCATCCCACAACTTCTTCATCAAAGTTTGCCTCGATACAATCTTACCTTGCTTTTCTATAAGGAGTTTTAAAATCTTAAATTCATTTTTAGTTAGTTCCATCTCTTTTTGCTTATAGGTCAGTGTTGTATTCTGGAGGTTGAGGATAAGTCCTCTGCATTCTAAAAGAGTATCTTCTTCTACACCGTATTCATAAGTACGTCGCATCATTGCTTGGAGCTTTGCTACTAAAACACTCATTTCAAAAGGTTTTTGAATATAGTCATCACCCCCATTGTTCATGGCCATAATCACATCCATATGACTTTCTCTAGATGAGATAAAAATAATAGGCACCTTAGACAATGCTCTAATCTCTTTGCACCAATAAAAACCATCAAATGTAGGAATATTAATATCCATCAAAATGGCATGAGGCTTTACCTTCGCCACCTCTTGTGCAATCTCTTCAAAATTTTTAGCGACACTACACAAAAAACCCCATCTACTCAATGCCCTATTCACCTCACTTGCAAGGGCTTCATCATCTTCCACAATATAAAGTTTATACATTTTCTCAACTCCTTATCTACTCTTTCTCTATCATTTCTATTTACTTTATGATTAGTTTAACTATATTTTTTGAAAAAATCAAAGGAGCTACATCAAAATGTATAACTACTTTGTAAAAAGATGATTCATTTTAATAAGTAACAAAGGGACTGCTCAACTAGTATAAAATCTCTAGTTTTACAGTCCCTTTAAAATTTTATCAGTCCCCTACACCAAAGTCTGTATTGTTATACAGTACCTCAATCTTAGGATTTTTATCCAAATAGCTATACTGCTTCACAAACCATTGTACTAAGTCTTCATCCCGCTTAACCTGAGTTGTATTGTTAACAAACACATTAATGGTTGCGTAGTCAAAATGGTCTTCTACAATCGCCATATCTTTTGCAATCATTTCTTTAGTCTGTCCTACAATCCCTACCATCATACATGGGGATTCAAAGTACTGCTTAAGCTCTGTATAATCTTTAAATTTGGCATTTTTCTTAAGTACTTCATTTCTAAAGGCATAGTCAAAAGTTTCTACACCTATTTTAAAGACAATGGGAATCCCAAAAAAGTCTCTCATTTCTTGTAATCTATTTTTATAACACCAATGACTTTCTAAAAAAAGTTTTTGAATACCTTTTTCCCTGATTACCTCTCGAATACGTTCTAGTGTTCCTTGTGTAAGCTCAAAGCAGCTTCCTGAGTTAATCACTTCTAACACTTTGTATTTACCAGAAATCTTGGCAAGTACTTCTTCGTTTAAGCGATTCATCTCTTCTTCTGCTGTATCGTTATCTAGAATGTAGTCACAAAAACTACATTTTCCCCATTTACAAGGAAATCCTTTCAAAAGGACAATTTCTCTTTGATTTTTGTTGGTTATTTCACTATAGCGTTCCATATAATCTCCTCTATAAGCTTCGGTCTTGTGATTTTTTCATAGGATGTGGAAGTAGCTTAATCGTTGTAAGGACCAATAAGACTGCTATGTACTTATCTACATAGTCTGTTAAGACTTGTACAATAAATACACTGACTACTGTCGGCACACCTACAACACTGAGCACCTGTACAATATAGGATGAACCAGAAGAAGTCACCCCTCCAAATACAGCTGCTGCTATTATAGCACTGATCAGCGAGGTTGGTAAGGTAAATAAAAGTACACCTATTGGCATTCTCTTTCCTTTTAACCAGCCTTTTTGGAACATCCATCCTGCTAGTAGCCCTGTTGTAATCTGTACAGGCGCAAAGTATAAGGAGTAAATGTCAAAGGTGACACCACTTACCACACTTCCACCAAGCCCTGTCAATATTGCATACTTAGGCCCTAGTAGACAAGCTACCATAATGGTTCCTATGGAATCTAGATAAATAGGTAGCCTTAACGTTAGCGCTACAAATGCCCCTACAATGTTTAACGCTATTCCAAATCCTACTAAAGTAATTGTTCTCACATCGACTTTTTGCTTCATCTTATAGTCCTCCTATTATTGAGTCTATAAGGTTTTCATAACCTACAAATAACTTTTTTAAGAATAGACTCATAAATTGTTTAGCATCTACATCTACATTAATGATGGCATTGTTTGGCTTTTTATAAAAATCTACGCTGTCTACAATAGACTGCCCCATAGCAATGCCTTCTGTTACAACTTCTACATAACTTTCAAAACCTTGACACAAGCTCCTATCCATAAAGTAGGCTACTGCCAATGGGTCATTAATGACACAACCAATGATCCCCTCTTGTTCCCAGTGAAAATCAATGTAGAATCTTGTAATCTCTGTGATAAATGTTGCAAGTTCTGCATCTAAACGATTGATGAACTCTATTAAGTTAGGTGTTAATACAATTTTTCTTGTTACATCTAGTCCAATCATATGGACTGGACGTGGTAAATGTTGATAGACATAGTCTGCTGCATGGGGGTCTACCCAGTAGTTAAACTCTGCAACAGGTGAGCAATTGCCATGAATCCTATAAGCACCTCCCATGGAAATAAACTCATCCAAGTAGGCAAATGCCTCCCGATCTTCCATTAATGCCTTTGCAATATTGGTCAGTGGACCTAGCGCAATAATAGATACCTTATCTTGACTTCTTAAAGTCTCTACAATATACTGCACACCACCTTCTAGAATTTTGGATTCCTCCAAAACTTCATAGAACCTTTCACCTAATCCATCTTCTCCATGCGTATCTTGTGCGGTCACAAGTTCTCGCACGAGAGGCACTTCCTCTCCCACATACACAGGGATATCTGTCTTTCCACAAAGTGCTAAGACTTTGAGTGCATTTTTAGCACCCATTCTAACAGGTACATTCCCACTACAAACGGTGATGCCCACAACCTCAAGTTCTTCTGACTTTATCGCGAGCAATAGTGCTAACGCATCATCAATACCTGGATCACAATCAATAATTACCTTTCTTCTTTCCATACTACTTCCTCCTTAAGTGATTAAATTTTTAAGGAGAACCACATGATTTGATTACAAATCATGCAAAGGTCTAACAATATACTGCCACTATATGTTTACCTTAGTTTTTTATACTGGGAGGTTCTCGAACCAGTCCTAGTGTATCCACTAGATTTACTTTGCTATAGTAGCATGTTTAGCGGTGTATTTCAACTCATAAAAAGCCGATTTTATGTACTTCCCTTAAAGGGGAAATCCCATAAAATCGGCTTATCACTTAATGAATAGACTGTAATTAGTTCACCTTTACAACAGGTGGTACAGTTTCTCCATTTGTATCTACGGTTACACTTTCAATCACTACAGCTTCTACTGGCTTATCTTGTGCACCTGTAGGCACCTTTTCAAGTGCTTCTATGATTTCAATACCTGATGTCACTTGACCAAAGCCTGCATATTCCCCATCTAAATGTGGACTATCTGCTGACATAATGAAGAATTGGCTACCTGCTGAATCAGGCATCATACTTCTAGCCATAGAAATAACCCCTTTTGTATGTGGTAAGTTATTGGCTTCATGGCCATTCCCAGAAAATTCACCTGGAATACTGTAACCTGGGTTACCTGCCCCTGTTCCTTCTGGGTCTCCACCTTGAATCATAAATCCTTCAATAATACGGTGGAAAGTTAGTCCATCATAAAAGCCTTCATTGGCTAAAGTTACAAAGTTATTTACCGTATTCGGTGCTATTTTAGGATAGAGCTCTAAAGTCACTGTTCCATAGTCTTTGATATTCATTGTTACAATAGGATTGTTTTCAAGTGCCTGTACTTGTGTCACTGCTGGGTCAGCGGTCTCTGGTGCTTGTGACTTTGCACAGCCCACTCCCATAAAACTCATACATAAAATCATTGCTACTAATACACTTTTCTTTTGTCTCATAACGTTCTCCTTAGCTTTTCTTTGCTCATCTCTAGATCCTTATTATAGCATATTCTTCCTGTTATGGGACAAGGTGTTTAGTGCCAAATTATTTTAACTGGTTACTTTACAACACTTTCAAATACAAGCTCTGCTGGTTTAACGCCACTAGGTGCATTTTGTTTCCAATGCATCTGAGCTTTCACCTTAATCGTTCCAGCTGTTGTGGTTGCACGTACAAATACGGCTGCAATACCACCTTCTGGACAAATCGGGTTGGCACCAATGGAGTCATCTCCTACAATTTCTCCTTCTCCCTCTACTGAGAATCGAATAGGATACTTATCTGCAGTCATTGGTACGACATTACCTACGTCGTCTACAACTTTGCAGTAGACCATAACAAGGTCTGACCCATCTGCACGAAGTGGAATATCCATAAAGTCTGCTTCAAGCTGTAAGCTTCTTTGTACACCTGGTGACTTTCTTACTTGTGTTGCCACAACTTCCCCACCTACTAATGCTTCTACCTTTATAATAGAACGTTCACGCTGTTTGCAACGTGTTCTTATATTTTTGAAAGTGAAAGGTGGATGCTTCACAGCTAAGTCATCTGCTCCAATCTCTTCTACTAATTCATCATTATGATATAGGCGTACACGTTCTGCATTGGAGTACACTGTTACATCATCTGAACTAATTTCTGACCAATAGTTAGCGATAAAGAGGACTACGCCTGCTTCTTCAATATCTTGTTGACTTTGGAAGAAGTAATAAGTAAATTTAGGTACACGATATAAATCTAGCGTACCACCCCAACAAGGTGTGACTTGGTAGCCACGATTATGTTCAATTCCTGGCCATATACCATAGCCACAAATTTTATTATCATTGACCATGTTGATATAGTTTTGTCTACGAGATTGAGGGTCTAATCCGAGGGCACGATCTACTGCTCTAAGCATGCCTTCTTCACCCCATCCACGAGGCACACGCCAAGCACAGCTTTGGTTATCCCAGTCATCTGGTCTATCATTGTATTCTCTTACCCATACTGGTGCATGTTCCACGTCACCTTGAACATACTCCTCTCCTTCTGGGTCTAACATATTCTCGTCAAACTCTTTATACAAAATATCTGTTGGCCCATTGTCTGATGCAGTGTAGCAATCGTTATAAGGATACTCCGCATGTACAATATTGTGTAAATCCACTTTGAAGCTTTCTGACATATAGCTTTCGTTGAGCATAGGCTCCCAAATGATAATAGCTGGATTATTGCGTTGCCATCTTACCATATCTTTGACATTTTCTTTCGCACGTTCTGCAAAGATACCTTCTTTGAACCATTGCCAACCTGGAGCACTTACAATAAGCGTTAATCCATATTCATTACACGCTTGTACAAAGCCTGGTGCAAAAGGATAATGGGAACGAATGTTTTTAAAGCCTGCTTGTCTTAACTTAAGCGCATCTCTTCTTAACACACTTTCTGGAAGTGCATTTCCAATGTATACATGACTTGCATGGTAGTTAGCCCCTGAAAGTCTTCTAGGTTCCTCGTTGAATAAGATCCCTTGGTCATAAGTAAATTGGAAAGTACGAATCCCTATTGTCGTGGTGACTTCATCATATACTTTTCCCGCCTCATTTAACTGTGTAATCACTTGATATAAATAAGGTGTCTCTGGACTCCATAACTGTGGTCTATCTACTTGGATGTCACATTCAAAGTGCTGTGCCTCTCCCCCTTGTAAAGTTACTTCTTGTGTAGAGGTTCCCACACATACTTGCTGTGCATCTACAATTTGTTGTGTAAGAGTAAAAGTTTTAGCTTCCCTATATTCATTTTTCACATGTGTTTTAATATGTACAATGGCACTTTCCTTTGTCACTTCTTTGTAAGAAACAAAAATACCGCCACCTGCTACTTCCTCTGCTAAAAGTGCATGTGTAATATGGAGCGGGTCTACAATATGCATTCTGGCTTCTCTATAAAGTCCTCCATCATAGGTAAAGTCAAGTGCATGTTGTGGTTTACCTGGTGGTACATCTTCATTATCTGAGTTATCAAGTTCTACGCGAATCTCGTTCATTACTCCCCACTTAAGAAGTTCTGTCACATCTTGTACCAGTGGTGTATATCCACAGTAATGCTCACGTGCAAGTTGCCCATTTACAAAAAGTTTACTCACACCCATAGCACCATCAAACTCAAGGATTACTTTTTTATCTTGTAATACCTCTGACATCATCATCTCTTTATAATAAGTACATGTTCCTTGATAGTTTACACCTCCACTAGAAATAGCTGGTGTTAAGTCTACCGTATGTGGTAAATGTACTTTTTTAGCTTGTATGTTTCCATCCCCTAGTTGGAATGACCAATCGTTATTTAACTTTTCAATAATTCTTGTCATGTCTACACTCCTTAGCTTGTTTTGCCTTCTCTGCTTTCTATCTTAATCCATCTTTAGATAGAGGCACATTTCTTTTTGTGGTATTTCCATATACATTTGTATTCTTTTTCATAATCCTTTATGATTATGTATATACACTGACTTAAGGATGAATAAATACAATGGATATTAAAATTGATTTTTTAAACAAAAACCGTTATAACATAGATTTAAATCTATACACCTGTGGTCATGAATCCTGCCCTTCTGGTATGTGCATTGGGCCTACTGCTCGCTATCACTATATTATTCACTATGTCCTAAAAGGTACTGGTACCTTCAAAATTGATAACCGTGTCTATAAGCTCAAACCTGGTCAAGGCTTTTTGATTGAACCTGATGTAATAACTACTTATGAATCTGATGACAAGGACCCTTGGGAGTATATGTGGGTTGGTTTTGTAGGCAGTAAAGCTCCAGAATACTTAAAGCGTGCCAACCTCTCTAGTGCTTCTCCTATTTTTACCTATAAAAAAGGCGAAGCACTAGAAACATGCCTCGCCCAAATGATTCAAAACCTTAATCGCTCACCTAATAACGATATTTTACTCATTGCTAACTTATACGAGTTCATGTACCTTCTTGTAGATAACAATGAACAAACAACTGATTTATCCACTCTTGGCGCTGAAAAACAAACCTACATTGAACAAGCTATGCTCTACTGCGAACACAACTTTCATACTGGGATTACGGTGCAAGATGTGGCCAACTATATTAAGATTGACCGTACTTATTTAAACAAGCTTTTTCAAGCTTATATTCAAAAGTCTCCCAAACAATTTCTTATGGAGCTACGTATGAACAAGGCCTGTAAACTTTTACTTGAAACCCATCTAGATATCTACACCATCGCTACCGAAGTAGGCTATCAAAATCAGTTTCAATTCTCAAAGATTTTCAAAAAATATAAGAGCGTTTCTCCTTCTGAGTATAGGCGTCAAGTCCCTACAGAGTGGTTCCTCATAGGCCCTAATGATCCAAAATAGATCCTTTTACTTATTCTCGTCAAGTACCACCCCTGCAATGTTGGACGCATGGTCCGAGATGCGTTCCACATTGCTGATGGTATCAATAAATACAATCCCCGCCATGGGTTCACATGCATTTTGTACAAGACGTTTAATGTGACTTGCACGCATATTTTTCTCCATTTTATCTACGTTATCTTCTAATTCAACTGCCTTTCTAGCTAATGCTACATCACCTACTACATAGGCCTCTAATGCCATTTCTAAACAATTAATCCCCGTTTGGGTAATAAGCAAAAGTTCTCTTCTTGCTTCTTCTGAAAAGACCGTTTCATCCTGAATCAAGTTTTGTGCCAATTCTGCAATATTGTCAGCATGGTCACCTATTCTTTCAATATCACTAATAATATGAAAAAGATTAGTAATGCCTAGCGATTCATCTTCTGATAGTGATACATTCCCAAGCTTAATTAAATAGTGATTCAAGCCTTTTTGAAACGCGTTAATTTCTCTTTCTGTCTCAAAAACTTGCTCCACCTTATCCTTGTTTTTTTCAAACAAAGCTTGTATGGCTACTTCTACACTGACTTTGGCCATCTCACCCATACGAATAACTTCTGTTATAACATTTTCTAAAGCAAAGGCAGGTGTTTCAAATATACGCTCATCCAAGTGTCTCAGTTCCCCTGTCTTTGCTTCGTTCTTCCCTTTGACTAAGTGTTCTGCCAAATAGACAAGTGTACCTGCAAATGGGAACAATAAAATGGTATTAACGATATTGAAGACTGTGTGTACGACACTAATTTGAGTTACACCAATCATCTGTGCACCTAGTTCTGGCACTACAAATTTAAAAAGTATGACTGCTACAATTCCAAACAACACAGAGCCTATCATATTGAACATAAAGTGAATGGCTGCGGCTCTTTTGGCATTTAAGTTGGCCCCAACACTTGATAAAATAGCGGTAATACAAGTCCCTATATTTTGCCCTAATATAATATAGATGGCTGAATTCCAAGGTACTAAACTGGCTAATGCCAAAGCTTGTAAAATCCCAACTGAAGCAGAAGAACTTTGAATAATAGCCGTTACACCCGCACCCACCAAAATACCTAAAATAGGGTTGCTTCCTAAAACGATAAACAGATTCTTAACTTCTTCTAATTCACGAAGAGGCTTAGCTGCATCACTCATAGTGTCAAGGCCTAGGAAAAGTGTGCCAAATCCAAATAAGATGGCGCCTGTATGCTTCATTTTTTCTTTTTTAGAAAACATAATTAGTCCAACACCTATGGCGATACACAAAGGCGCCAATACTGAAGGCTTCAAAAAGCTTGTCCATTCTCCTAGGGACACAATCCACGCGGTCACTGTTGTCCCTACATTGGCACCCATAATAACCCCGACTGCTTGTGTAAGGGACATGAGCCCTGCATTCACAAAGCCTACCACCATAACCGTTGTTGCTGATGAACTTTGGATAAGTGCTGTCACTCCTGCACCTACTAAGACACCCAACAAACGATTGCTTGTTAAGATGCTCAGCAACTTTTTCATCTTAGGTCCAGCTGCTTTTTGTAGCCCCTCTCCCATATACTCCATTCCAAATAGAAAAAGGCCTAGTCCACCTACAAAACTTAAGCCTATATTCAACCAATTTACTTGATTCATAGTGCCTACTCCTCACTTCATTCTTATGTGACTTTCAATCCTATTAATATGTCCATATTGTAGGTAAATTATCTCATTTTATTTGGTTCTTTCCATTCTTTATAGTTTATGGGAGGCAACACAGACTAGGTTCAGAGCATTCCTAGCCTATAAAAAGGGGTGTTACACTTATCTCATCTAGTGCAACACCCCATCCTACTCCTTCCTACAACTATCTATATAATCTTTCTGACTTCTTCTAATTTGCATTGTTTGATATAGCGATTTTTATTACTTGTAATGACTACTTCTAACAAATCTGATTTAATCTTATATACTTTACCTTTTAATTTAGTTCCAATTACATTAACAGGTGTGCCTAATTTGACTTCTTGCAGACCATTTGTTTTCTCACAATCACAAGTATTTTCTTCACTAAAAATTCTTCTACACTCACTACAAAAATAGACTTTGCTCATCTTCTTTTTCCCCCTAGAATTTGTTATTTTTATCCAAGGCTTGTATAAAAACCTGTTACTCTATATATAATAAAGTTTCTTAAAATCTATGACTAATTTTAAAAACAAAAGCCAAGTCATTTAATCCTTTTTCAACAAGGATTAAATGACTTGGCTTCTTGTACGACTCTACACTTTTTAGAAAAGCAACTGTAACAGTCCTAAGATAAGAGATGCACTTACTATATATTTGGCGATATTTTCATTTTTAAGTTTCTTCATTTTTACAATAAGGGCCACAATAGATAAGAACCCAAATCCCCATGCTACTATAGCCTGTACGATATAGTTACTTGGAAAACTTGTTGCGTTGATGAATGCAATGAACATCCCTAATATTACTAAAAAATAGAATAATCCATTTTGTACTTTTTTATTTTTTGTAAGAAATAAAAAGGCGATTCCTAATCCTGATGCTACTACAAGTGCGACGAATAAAATTAATAATGCTTGCATAATACCCTCCTGAAATTCGTTTTAATATATTTTTATTATAAGGAGCATTTCTGTATTTTTCACCCTCTTAATTCTGAAGAATTCTGAAGCCTAAATAGAGAGTTTAATCTCTATTTGATATACACCTTCTCCTCCTAGTAGCTCAACTGTTCCTTTGTACTTTTTTGCTAGTTGTTTTATATTTTTTACCCCTATGCCATAACTTTCTACTTCCTTCTTCCCTCCTGCATCCGTCTTATTCATTTGTACAAGACTTAACGTATGGTCTAAAAGGCTTACTTTAAATACTATAGCTTGTGTAGGGGTAGCATATTTAATGATGTTGGACACAAGATTGTCAAATATGCGTACCATATCTTGAGGATTAAGACTTGTCTCAAAGTCTACTAGCTCTTTTAAATCTATCTCTACCTGAAAGTCTTCTTCTTCCAAAATATCTTGATATTCTTGTAGTAACTGCTCCACTAACACTTTCCCATCTAAAGTCTCGCCCTCAACTTTTGCAACAGCCTCTTTATTATAGTCAAAAAGCATCTGAGTCAACTCTTTAATTTGATAAGCTTTACTCTGGATAATACTTGTATAACCTTCAAGTTTTTCTTCACTCTCATATTTCTTATCTTTTATAAACTCTGTATAAGAAATAATAGCTGTAAGGGGTGTACGAATATCATGAGAAAGGGATTGAATCAGTTCCATCCGTTCTGATTTCAGCTGTTCTTCATTAGCTATATAATTTTCTAGCATCTGTGCAAGGTTATTTAGGCTACACGCTACTTCAGTAAGCTCATTCTCTCCTACAACTTCTACCCTATAAGTAAAGTCCCCTTTTTCTATTTTTTGAATAGCTTCATTAATTTCCAAAATATAAATCAATTTTTGTCCCACCAAATATAAAAAAATTACGATAAACACAACTGCTGCACCTATAAAACAAATTTCCTCAATCATCAGCACGACTTTAGGTTCTAAGACTACATTCAATTCAGAGTATCCCTTTGTCACAGCCTTTTCCGCCAGTGCATAAGCTGTAGTATTCAAAAATCCAAAGGTAAATGCTCCAATAACAAATGACATGATGAGATGTCCCAGTAACGATAAAGAAAGCTTAGAGAGTTTATATTTTTTAATCAATATAATACCCCTTCCCCCATGCTGTTTTAATATAGCGTGGGTTTTTATTGTCCTTTTCTATTTTCTTTCTAAGGTTTTTCACATGTACCATGACAGCATTATCACACACAGCATCTTCTCCCCACACACTAGAGAAAATATTGTCTATAGAAAATATTTTTTTACGATGGGTAATAAGTAATTCTAAAATTTTATATTCTGTATGGGTTAGTCCAACCCTTTCATCTCCACACATAACTTGCTGTGCTTCTAAGTTTATTACCAGTTCTCCAATCTTTATTTCGTTTAATGTCTTTACTACTTGAGGCTGATAAATCTGATAACGTCTTAGCAAAGCTTTCACTCTTAAAAGCAACTCTGAATTTGAAAAAGGCTTTGTCATGTAGTCATCGCCCCCTGCAGAAAATCCCATCGTTTTATCAGATTCTTGTGAATGGGCACTCAAGAATAAAATGGGTACCACTGTTGTTTGTCTTATCTTAGATGCTGCAATAAAGCCTGATGTTTGTGGCATATTCACATCCAGTATGATTAAATCCACACTTACGTCTGCTTTGTTCACTGCTTCTACCCCATCACATGCTACAACAACTTCATAGCCTTCTCCACTTAGTAAAATCGTTAAGATTTCTCGAATTTCTTGGTCATCATCTGCTATTAATATTTTATTGGGTTTCATGGAATCTCCTTTTCTCTAATCTATCTCAACTTTACCTCGTCTACTTTATTTTTATATACTACGTCTTCGTTCTGCTCCAAGTATAGCCTAAGTTTCAGAGGAAAATAACTCCCCAAAATGCTAGAACTTAAATCATCCACTTTTGTTACCTTCTACACTTCGATGCATCTATGTGGCCCTTTATAACTTCAACTACAACTAGAGGGGGTATTGCCCATTTGCAATCCCCCTCTATATCCTATATATATGCTAAGCTTTTATTACTTTGACTCTTCCTACAATACCACTTTCTAGCATCACTTTTATACCATGGTGATGGTCTGGTGAGCTAGTTAAGATTTTCTTTACAACACCTTCTGTCAATTTCCCACTACGTTGGTCTTGTTTTTGGACAACACTTACAGCCATCCCTATTTTAATATAACTTCTTTTTGTTCCGTCCATCATGTTTCCTCATTTTTCTGTTTTATTGGGGTGCATTGCCTCTAAAGTAGCGATTAATCTCATCACAAGCGAGCTTATTGAGCTTGCCCATATTAGACTTAATCATTTCATCGTCTTCGCCACGTTCTTTTTTATTTAATCCATTGGCAGTATACGGCACACCTTGTCCAAGAAGGTGCTCTACTTCTTCCCATAGCTCAGTATATTCCGTTCCTTTGCTAAAGTTTAATGCCTTTCCATTTTCTTGGTCTTGCATACCCTTTTGAAGTTCTTCTAAAATATATTCATTGGATACATAGAGGTGTACAACTTGATTTTCATCTAATTTCTTAGTATCCTCTAAAGCTTTTAATCCTGTAGCAAGTGCTAGAAGTTCTAGCTTCGCAACACGGGTTTCTTCTTCTAAAAGTTCTATTGCTTCTTTACATTCTGTACCTTCTTGTAGAATGTAAGCATATACGCCGACTGCTTGGTCATTTCTTTTTCTTTTATTCGCTTTACAATATAAATGTATTGGTGTCATCAGTATTCTCTTCTTCCTTTATATAATGCTTTATATAGCTTACCACATAATGTAACCTATAAGTATTTTTTTATTGTACCTTTAGCCGGCTCGCTTTAACTTCTATAAAATCGTTGGTGATTGTAATCCTTCATAAGCTCTGTATATTCTCCTAGTGTCTTCTTATAACCTAGGTAGGATTTTTCTTTAATTTTGCCCATCTTATAATAGTCATCTACCATTTGCACAGCCTCTTTCCTGGCTTCAATGGCTAAGTCCTTATAGTTGTTTTCCAAATACATTTTTAAGTCATTGATTTGTAATTCAATTTGTTTTTGGGCTTTACTCTTAAACATTTGTCCTCTCCCCTTCACACGCAGTTTTTATATTATTTTACTAGAAATAGGCTACAAAATGTAGTCCCTATGCATAGAAAGTGGCTATCTCCGCATTTCTTTCGTTTGAAAATATTAGATTAAGCATTAGATTACCTTTTAAAATTATACTGTTCTGTATAAAAAAAGATGTTGCATGGGTATGCGCCCTGCCCCCTTACAACATCTCTTTTTCTATTAAAACAATTCTGTAGACAAGTATCTTTCACCTGTATCTGGTAATAATGCAACAATGACTTTCCCTGCGTTTTCAGGCTGTTTGGCAAGTTCAATGGCCGCGTGTAGTGCTGCGCCTGAGGAAATCCCAACTAATATGCCTTCATTTTGGGCAATCTCTTTGGCCATTTTAAAAGCATCCTCATTTTCTACAGTTACAATGGCATCATAAATCTCAGTATCCAAAACATCTGGAACAAATCCTGCACCAATACCTTGAATTTTATGTGCTCCTGCAACACCTGTAGATAAAACAGGTGACCCCTTAGGCTCTACTGCTATAATCTTAATATTAGAATTTTGGGCTTTTAAATATTTTCCTGTTCCGGATAATGTTCCACCTGTTCCTACCCCTGCTACAAACAGATCTACTTTTCCGTCTGTGTCTTCCCATATTTCAGGTCCTGTTGTAACCTCATGTATATGTGGATTGGCAGGATTGTTAAACTGTCCTGCCAAAAAGGCATTTGGCGTTGTGGCAGCTAATTCCTGAGCCTTTTCAATAGCACCTTTCATTCCCTTTGCCCCTTCTGTTAAGACAATTTGTGCCCCATAACCTTGAAGAATTTTGCGTCTTTCAATGCTCATAGTCTCTGGCATCACAAAGATAGCTTGATAGCCCTTCGCTGCTGCTACTGCTGCAAGACCAATCCCTGTATTCCCACTTGTAGGTTCAATAATCGTGGCACCTGCCGTAAGCCGCCCTTTTGCCTCGGCATCTTCTATCATAGCTTTTGCAATTCTATCTTTAACACTTCCAGCTGGATTAAAATATTCAAGTTTAGCCATGACTCTTGCTTTTGTTTGATGTAATTGTTGGAGTTTAGAAAGCTCTACCAGCGGTGTTTTGCCTACTAATTCTAAGATACTTCCATAAATTTTTCCCATTCTACTACCTCCCTAATTTGTGCCCTCCCTATATTGGGTTCATACCACTCTAAAATAATCCTATCATGTAAAATCATTTCCTACAACAAGGTCACCTTTTGACTTTATATCCTAAATATATTGAGTTCCTTCTCAATCTAGAAATAAAATACAAATAATTTTATATTCAATCACAAATTTTTAATGATTTTATAAATCATTTCCTATATACTAAACGAGTATTTACTTTATTACATAATTCAAGGAGCTTTTATGAACTATAACATTATTCCTGAACTCAAAAAAATAACACTTACTGGTGAAACTGTCACATTCAGTGACTACGTCCTCTCACCAGCGCTTAAAAACTTTGTATCTGTTTCTGAAAATTGGCTTCAAGCAGGCTCTTATACAGGTCTTGGCGCACGTCCTATTCAACACAACGCTATTGCATGTGACCATGAAGAAGGCTATCGCCTTGTCATTGCTGAAGATGCGATTACCATTGAAGCTAATACTTTTGGTGGTGTCTTCTATGCCTTAACGACTTTATCTGAACTAGACCGTTTAAATGATGGACAACTTACCTGTGGAACCATTGAAGACCATCCCGACATGGACTTCCGTGCCATCTCTGATGATATTTCTCGTGGACAAGTATCTACATTCGAACACTTCAAAACAATTATTAGACGTCTTGCACGTTATAAATATAATGTGTATATGCCTTATATTGAAGATGTTTTCAAACTTAAATGTTGCCCTGATTGGGGTAAATATTCCGATGGTCTTACCTGTACAGAATGGCATGCCCTCACTGAATATGCTGCAAGCTACCATATTAGCGTGCGCCCTATCATTAACTTACTTGGACACTTCGATAAAAATGCAGGCATCAAATCTTTACAGGCTATTACCATTCACGATGATAAAGGTACTCCTACAAGTGTTATTGATCCACTGAACCCTGCGGTTAAACCACTTATCTTAAATATCTTAGATGAAGTCATTGAAGCTTTTGGACCTGGAGTTATCCATGTAGGTGGAGACGAGCCTTGTTCTATCACTGAAGTCTATGGCAAAGAAAAGGGGGGGCAACTTTTCATTGACTACTTCACTTGGGTGCATGATGAGCTTGCAAAACGAGACTGTTCTATGATGATGTATGCTGATTTCTTTGCACCGCCTTGGGGTGACTACGCTGTAGGACTTGAACGTGCACTTGAACTTCCTCATGACGTTAACTTTGTATTCTGGGACTATGCACCACGTGCAAGTTATCCTTATGTAGAAAAGCTTCATGAGATTGGTCTTACTGTCACTGTATCTCCTGGAACTTGGGCTTGGAATCGCTTTAGTTGTGATATGAAAGTATGTTGGGATAACACTGTAGGCTTACTTCGCGCGGCTAACGGCAACTCTAACTATATGCTTATGTCTAGCTGGGGAGATGGTGGTGACTGTTCTCGTGAGTTAAACTGGCCTGGTTTCCTTATTGGAGCCAACTGTGCTTGGGCAACTGAAACCAACTATACCTTCGAAGAATTCTACCATATCTACCATGCGGTATTCCTTGGTCTTAACAAAGAAGAAGCTGCTTCTCTTAACGCTGTTTATCACTATGACCGCGTGCTTGGACTTGAAGATAACTTCATTTTCAAAAATGAGATGTACAAATGTGCTTTAGAGCCTATTACTTTTGCAGCACGTGACAAAGCACATCTTCTTATTCCTGAGATGGAAAAAGCGATTGCTTCTATTCAAACTTTAAAAGCTAAAGTAGAAGAAAATACTATATTAGACGCACTCTACCTCAGTGCAAAGCGTATTTTATTTACAGCTAAAAAAATCTCTTATTTACCTGCTACTCCACCTACAAGCCGTGAAGAAGCTAAAGCTTATATCTCAGATATTTTAGCTCTTGCCTGCGAGCTTGAAACAGTACGTCATTACCATGAAAAAGTATGGTTTGATACCAATAGACTATCTGATTGGAACTATGTAGATATGCTTTATTTAGATTTAAGAGATGAACTTACTAGACTTGCGCGTCATATGGCAAATGATAAGAACTTCAACAAAAACTTAGCCTTCCACGTTTTTCAAGGTTAAGTAAACTAAAAGAGGACTAGGAAGCGCTTCCTAGTCCTCTTTTAGTTTACTCTGCCAAAATCCGTATACTCCTCGGCGTATTATATATACTAAGTATAGATTGTACAAGTTTTACTCGTTGGCTTATTTGCCTACCTCATTACTTAGGCCAAAACTACGACGCAGTTGTCTTTGCTTCTGCAACTTGTGGCTTTGGTATGGGTGCCACCCCCCAATGCTATTGCTAACATGGATGAGCTTACCAACCGATATGGATTTGTACCCACTCCATACTTTGCTGTCTCTATTGTAGGTTGTTGACTTATTTTTTGTTTATAAGCTTCAACACGTTTTTCAATTGGCCTTAGCTTATATTTCACCACGTAATGCTTCTTTAAGTGCTGCTTGATTTAAATGTAAAAGTTCTTCTAAAACGAACTCACCATCTTTTCTTACAAGTACACCATCAAACCAAATTTCTCCACCACCATCTTGTGGTTTGTGAGATTGGATAAGATCCCAGTGAATAGAGGAGTTATGACCTGGTGTAAAGTGTATCGTTCCAATCATTTTCTCATCAAAAAGTGTATTATAAATAGATTGCTCCATAAATGGGTTCGTTCCAAGTGAGAACTCGCAAATATAACGAGAACCTTCATCTGTATCTAAAATAGCATTAAGTTTTTCTGTCTCATTACTTACAGCTTCTACAATTTTACCCTCTTTAAAAGTAAACTTAACATCTGTAAAGATAGTCCCTTGATAATGAGATGGGATGTTGTAAGCAATGGTTCCATTTACAGATTCTGTTACAATGCCAGCCATACCTACTTCGCCGTCAGGAATGTTCCATCTGCCACTACAAATACTTGTCCAACAACCTTTAATAGAAAATGCAAGGTCTGTCCCTGGTGCTTTAATGTGCACTTGATCCGTACGTGCCATAAGCTCTTTTAAAGGTTCCATAAGTTCATGGAACTTGCCATAGTCTAGAGCGCATACATCAAAGTAATAGTCTTCAAAAGCTTGTGTACTCATATGCGCCATCTGTGCAAAACTATTACTTGGATAGGCTAAAATACACCATTTTGTATTTTGGCAACGTTCCTTTGCATGCAATGGTCCACTATATTCTGTATAAATTTTCATCTTATCTGCTGGTACATCTGACATCTGATAAAGGTTATCTACTTTTCTTACTGCAATATAAGCATCCATATCTTTCATACGCTCTAAATCATACTTGAGCTGATATTCATACTGTTCCTTTGTTGCACCAAGAAGCAGGGCTTTACGCACAACTTCTGATTCATAATTTATAAAAGGAATCCCTCCTACGCGGTAGGCCTCTTCTACAAGTGCTGTAGCAATCTCATCTCCACCATTGGGAAGGTCAATTAAAAGCTTTTCTCCCGGTTGTAATTGAACGGAATACTGAATTAAATTTTGTGCAAGTTTTGTTATTCTCTGGTCTCTCATTTCTGCCTCCTAATTTTTTAACTTATTCTATTGTAGTTTTAATAGGAGGAACATTCAATACTATTTTTTATAATCCTTGCTCAAATTGAAAGATACCTTCTGGGTCATATTGCTTTCTTATTTCTGCCCCTGGGAAGTTGACAAATGAGCCTTGTTGTCTTCCCAAACCGTTTGAAACCCTATAAGATAATGCGGTATAAACAGATCCTAAAAAAACAAACCCAACTAAGTAGTCCCTATCTATTAAAGAATTAGGTACTTTAGTTGGGTTTATTGTCTATTTACTCTTAACAGGTAGACTACTAAGAAACCATCTGTAAAATAGTATTCTCCAAATTCATCTTCTTCTACTTTTCCATCTAGCCATTCTTGTTCATCTTCCTCAAAAATAAAGATTTCTTCATATGAGCGTCCTACTCCATATTGTTTGCTCCCTATGCTCCATAAATGTATTTTTCTACATTTAAACTTAAAGCTTTTGATTTTTGAAATTTACTTTTATTAATAGTATTATGATACAATAATATATATTTAACATACAAACGAGGCTTTAACAATGTCTAAAAAGTTAGAAGAAACACACATTCAGTTTAAAGGTGAATCTACTCCGGCACGAGCTAAACTTGGTTTTGTAAAACTTGGACAAGTTACGCTCGAATTCATTGAGCCTGACCATAATCCAAGTATTTGGAGAGACTATCTCGATACACACGGTGAAGGCTTCCATCCTATTGCTTTTAAAGTAGAAGGTCTAGAAGACTTTAAATAATAAGAGGTCTAAAACTATGATTATTCAATATCAATCTCCATATTTTTGTAATAATAGGCTTTATCTCTTTCATTAATTTCACGTAGTACACGGCAAGGATTTCCCACTGCCACTACATGTGCTGGAATATCTTTTGTCACAATACTACCTGCGCCTATTACAGTGTTCTCTCCAATATTGACTCCTGGTAGAATGACAGCACCTGCACCTATCCAAACATTACTTCCTATACGTACAGGAATATTGTATTGTGCCACCTTTTTTCTAAGCGCGGGGTCAATAGGGTGCCCTGCCGTTGCAATGGTTACATTGGGACCTATCATTACATAGTCCCCTATATAAATATCCGTATCATCTACTAATGTTAAGTTAAAATTGGCATAAACATTGTTACCTAAGTGAGTATGCTTTCCCCAGTTCGTATGTAGTGGTGGTTCAATATAACATTCTTTACCTACTTCTGCTAAAAGTTGTTTCAAAATCGCTTCTCGTTTTTTCCCTTCTGATGGGCGGGTATGATTAAAGTCATACAGTACTTCTAAGCATTGTGTTTGTTCTATGACCAACTCATTATCATTACAAAAATATACTTTTTGGTTATGCATTCTTTCCTTCATTGTCATCATCTCTTCCTCCATGCTTAATGCTTTGCTTTATTATTCTATCTTTCGTTTCTCAAGCTTTTATCCTGTATGTCTTTGAGATTTAATGCTCACCATCTTTTATTAAAGTGATCGCTCACTACTGCTTAAGATAATCGGACATTCTTTTTCTACTTCTTCCATTCTCTTTTTCATACGCTCACGGAGCTTTTCTCTTACGCCTTCATAAGCTGCTACTTCAATTAAATTGTTTTGCTCATGAGGATCTTCTTCAAGGTTATATAAGTAATCTTCATAAAATGTCGTTTCACTAGGTACTTTCCATGGGTCGCCCTGTGCTCTTATGGCATATTTATATTGCTTAGTTCTAATTGCTCGACCTATTTGACTTTCACTAATTTGTAAAAAAACATCTTCTTGCCATCCACTCATTTGTCCTTGTGTAAGTGGGCGTATAGAGTGACCTTCAAATGCTTCTGGCACTTCTATCTGTGCACACTCTAAAAGTGTCGGTGGTAAATCAATTAGGCTGACTAACTCGTTGATTACTTTTCCACCTTTAAATCCTGGTCCATGAACAATCAGTGGAACTCTAATACAGCCTTCGTGGCAAGATCTCTTATATTCTGAATTTCTTGTTTTAAAATGAGAACCATGGTCTGATGTATAGATAATAATGGTATTTTCATAAATACCTTTTTCTTTAAGCGTTTCTACAAGCCTTCCCACATTCTTATCAAGGCTATGGCAACAACCTAAGTAGTCTGGATAGCTCATCTTCCAATCGCCCTTATTTTCTGCCAAATCCCCTGGTTTTTCATAGTCTTTAAACCTTGCTTTACTTCCATCTGGGCCTTCATAACGGTCTCTATCATTTTGATGGTGCGGTTCTATTTGAGAAATGAATAAGAAGAATGGGTCATCTGTTTGTTTATTACGTATGTAGTCAATAGCATAGTTGTTGATGCAGTCTGCTCGGTAGCCTATAAATTCTCTTTTTTGATTTTCTTTGTCAAATACATACCCATTGTAGCCATGAGAAGTAAATTCTAAGACATCTGACGCCATCCAGTAATCTTTGTATCCACCTCTACGCCCTTCTGGGATAGCTGTAGTGACATAATCTTCTCCTATAGACTCATCTGTTGCTAAATGCCACTTCCCAACATAAGCTGTTTCATAACCCGCTTCATTAAAATAGTCTGCCAACATCTTTCTTGTAAAGTCTGGTGCAATCCCATTAGTGAAGCACCCTGTGTTAGTTGCATATTGTCCAAGTTGTAAGCAAGACCTTGCAGGTCCACATACTGGTTGACAAGTAAAGGCATACTCAAACTTTATTCCCTCTTTTGCTAATTGATCTAAATGAGGTGTTACATCTAGCTTTTGCCCATAGCACCCTACTGTGTCCCATCTTTGTTGATCTGAGAAATAAAAAATAATATTAGGTCTATTTTGCATCTTCTGTTCCATTTCTACTGCTCCTCTTCTGATTTATTTTGAATGTATCCTATTATTTATAATTCAATACTTTTATATATAATTATACTATTATTTTTCAAGAAGAGTAAGGATTTTAGTAAATTTTTTTATCCATTTTACTTCTATTTTATCTTTACTTTACATTTTACTCTATCTGTGTGCATCTATTTTTATGGCCTAGTGAGTCGCCTCTCTTCATACAAAAATAGCCCCATCTAAGGCGTTATCTTCTCCTTAGATGGGGCTATTCAAATTAATCTTGTTGTCTAATCACTTCTGCCATTTCCATCATTTGTTCTACTGAAAAGTTGTGGTCATTTCCCATAAGCATATAGGCAAGCCCCTCTTCATACCAAGATAAGCCTTGTACTTGTTCCACACTTACCTCCGGTGCACCTATAGAAATAGCTAGGGTACCTTCTTCTTGAGCTTTACGGTCAGCTTCTGTTAATTCATAGTTTTCTGGCACAAACTTATAGGTTTGTTCATAATAATTGAAATTCACACCATCACTGTTTGATATCCTCACTACTGACAGCGTCTCCTGTCATCAAATACACTGTTCTTAAAGCCTTTTTCTTATAAAGTTCAAATAATTGTTCAAACGCTTGAAGGTCACCTTCTTGTACCTGTTTCACTAAATCTGATTCATTCAAAGCTGTTCCTCCTTAGTAGATGCATCTATATATAAAGAGCATACGCTTAGCCCTTTGGTTCATTTTAAATGAAATATTTTTATTTTCTTCTATCCTCAGTATACACAAAGCCCCCGTATAGTACACATTTTAAATGTATCCCATACGGGGGCTCTATTCTTATTCAATTAGTCTGCTAAAATCTTTTCCATGATAAGCTCTCCACAAGATGAGCTGATGGGGTATAATCCTCCTTTTGCACGTCTTCCTTGTTGTGCAAACGGAGTAGTTTCCTCTCCTAGCATTTGTCTCATTCTTGCAAAAATTTGTTTGATATGTACTTTCTTTTCTAGCCATTCATACTGCACTTCTAACGCATACGGCTCATTGCTTGGATAAGCTTTTTTAACGACTGTTCCAACTGATACAATAGTTCCAACTGAATACGTAAAAATCATATCTCCTTCTGAAATCTCTTCTAAGTTTGGTTCTACTTTACAAGTCTTATTCTGAAATATAATATAATAGTTCATCGCTTATCCCCCTCATATTGAGAAAATAGGTACTCCTTAAGTTTACTACAAAATTAAATAAAAATCTTCATTTATTAATAATTTTATATATAAATTCATTTTCTAGAAGGTATGACCTTTTCTCATAGCTATACTTCTATTGAATAGCTTGAAGGATTTGTTTTTTGTAAGTGATAAATTGTTCAGAAGTGGTAAAGTCATTGGTTGTCAGTTTACAACCTTGATGCTTTCCTGATTTCAGATCAAAAACCTTTGTAATACGTCCAGGTATACCTGACATAATATATATTTTATCTGCCAGTAAGATGGCTTCATCTATATCATGAGTAATAAACAAACTAGTCGTTTGCATCTGTTCCACAATTTCTAGATACCAGTCATGAATTTGATGCTTAGTAATGGCATCTAAAGCACTAAACGGTTCATCTAAGAGCATCAACTTACTACTAAAAAGATAGCTTCTCAGTAAAGCTGCCCTTTGCCTCATCCCCCCTGAAAGTTGGTGTGGATACTTATACTCCATACCTTTTAGTCCAAAGTGTTCAAAGTGTATTTGAGCCTGCTCTCTTGCTTGTTTTTTAGAAATGTCTTTTAAAATGAGCGGTAGACTCACATTATCAATGACTTTTTTATAAGGCAGCAACAAATCCTTTTGTTGCATATAACTTGCATAGCCTGTCTGGCTGGTTACGACTTCCCCTTTAAGCAGTACTTGCCCTTCATCGGGTGTCTCTAACCCAGAAAGGATATTAAAAAGCGTTGTCTTACCAATTCCACTTACACCAAGAAGGGCTACTAACTCCCCCTTTTCTACTTGGATTGTAATATCTTCAATAATTTGTCTGCCATCATAACTTTTGGCAACATGGTCTGCTATAAAATAACTCATACTTCTACCTATTGTGGTAAATAGGCATTAGTAAAGCCTTGTTCATCTAATGGTTGACTAATAAGGTTGTTTTCATACATCCATTCATAAAATGTAGACCATCTTGTGCTATCAATTGTTCCCCATTGGTCCTTTTCCGCTTTATACTCGTTGGCTAAGAACTTTTGGCTAGCTGTAGCAAGCTCTAAGTCTACTTCTGGTGCATGCTTCACTAAGATTTGTGCCGCTTCTTCTGGGTTCTCAATTGCATATTCATAACCCTTTGCAGTAGCTTCTAAGAACTTTTTAGCTTGCTCTTCGTTTTCTTCTAAATACTTTGTACCTGTTGCAAGTACAGGTGTATAGAAGTCAAAGATTGGATTGAGGTCTCTAAATGGCAGATAATTAGTTCCTAAGCCTGCAAGCTCTGTAGCTACGCCATCCCAACCATAGTATACCCATACTGCGTCAATATCTGTTTGAAGTGCAGAAATCACATCTGTCACTGTGTTTGGAATCAAGTTGACTTTGCTAAAGTCTCCACCGTCTTCTTCTACAATTTGAGTGAGAATACTTCTTTCAAAAGGTGTATCCCATGAAGCATAATTCATTCCTTCTAATTTCTTTGGTGAATCAATCCCTTTTTCTTTCAATGAAAGAATACCTGATACGTTGTGGTCAATAATACTTGCTACAGCTACCACTGGCAAAGGATTCTCTGCTGTGAGTGCTGGACCTATTTCTTCTTGGAAAGATACTGCAAACTCAGCTTTCCCAGCAGCCACAAGTGCTAATGCTCCTCCCTCTGGTGGTTGCATAATTTCTACATTTAGGCCTAATTCATTGTAATAACCTTTTTCTAGTGCCACATACATACCTGTATGATTGGTATTAGGTACCCAATCTAGTACAACTGTTACTTTCTCTTGTTCTCCATTACCTACACCCTCTTGATTGGTAGGTTGTCCGCAACCTACTAGTCCAAGGATTAGCGTACTCATTGCTAATAAACTTACTAATTTCTTTTTCATTATTTTTCTGCTCCTTTATTCTTATATGGCATTAACTTTGTTTCTAATAGACTGACACCTTTCATAAGGAGTAGACTAATGATACTGACTAAGAAAATCACTGCAAACATCTTATCAAAAGCATAGGACTTTCTTACACGAGTCATATATACCCCAAGCCCTGATGTTCCACCTAACCATTCTGCAACAACAGCACCTATAACTGCATAGCTTACAGATACTTTAAGCCCTGCAAAAAAGTGTGGCATAGCATAAGGTAGCTTGATATGTACAAAAATTTGATTTGCCTTTGCCCCCATAGATTGCATAAGTCTTATAGCATCTTGGTCACTACTTTTAAACCCATCTAGCAATCCAATAGTCATGGGGAAAAAACATACTAAAAAAATCACCATCACTTTGGGTGCCATCCCATAACCCATCCACAATACAAGTAGAGGTGCAATAGCAATGACAGGTACTGTTTGAGAAATAATCAGCAAGGGATACACTGCTTGGTCAAACTTTTTATACCTATCCATAAGGACAGCGAGTATAAAGGCTCCACATATACTTAACCCAAGCCCAAAGAAAGCTTCACTAAGTGACACCATCAAGTGCCTCATTAACGCCTCAAACTCTGTAACAAAAGCTTTCCCCACCTGCATCGGGGATGGCAACATATACGGTGGAACCCATTCTAGTGTACATGCCACTTGCCACATGAGTAAAATGCCTAAAATAATTGCTAGTGTATAGCCTCTATTGATGATGTTTTGTAACCTTTTTATCAATAGACCATACCCCCACATTTGGATTATAAGCTACCTTCATATAAGACATGACACTTGGTGCACCTGCTCGAATACAAATCTTTTGACACTCTTTGGCAATATCCATAAGCTCATCAAAATCTCCTTCAATCGTTGTCTCAAAAGGTCCTACAAAAGTATTTAAACCTGTAGCTTTAATATATGCAATCACCTCATCTACAACACGAATCACTTCTTCACCTTCTACACTTGGCAATACTTGAATAGCTAAACTTGCATTGAATTTTTCCATTTTTGACGTCTCCTCTATTTTTATAAGTATTTTAAAATTCAAAAAGGCTCTTGCACATAGAAAATTTGTGCAAGAGCCTTTCACATAAATGGACACCTCTAAGTGCCTACCTATACTATTTGTCTTCATATAAACTTTCCTACGCCAGCATTACCTGGATCAGGTTCAGGGTTAAAAATGTCCTTTCATTTTTTCTCAGCCAAATTATGATTCAGCACCCCTAGTATTTTATGGATTTAACTTTATTATAATCATTTCCGAGCATTTTACAATAGTAAAAGCTACAAACTCAGTCGTTTATCTAACGTTTCTTAGCCTTCAACCGTTTGATAGCCATAGGAATTAACGACTGCATCTAAACTTTTATTTGCTTTACAATCTTCACATGTATCTGGATCTGATAATTTAAAGTTTGGTAAATCATCTCGTGTAAAGACAGAATGTACTGGATAACCATCTACCTCTTCTACATTAGCAAAAATAACAGATAGACCTGTTACTTTTCCACCATAAGCTAAAATAGTTCTAATTGCTTTAGAAATAGTACGCCCACTCATAGCCGTTGCTAATACGATTAATACATTTTTTCCATAAATCATTGGTTTGATATTGCTGTTAACAACCATTTGTCCACTCTTATCAAACTCTGGTGTAATGACATAGAAAGAATGATGTTTGTTATTAGATGGGAATCCGCCTAGGCTAAGTTCTTCTGCTAAATACGCACCTATTACTTCACAACCATCCATACAAATAATAGTATCAATTGGTGTTCTAGTTGCTCCAATTTCAACCATAGATTGCCAAGATGAATGCATTCCCATAATATCTTTATCTAACTTTACTTTTTTTACATATTGCTCTGCCATCACCTCTGCAACGAGCTTAGATTCTCTTTGACGCATTTTTAAACTAGTCATATCAATGTAATAATTGACATGGAATCTATCACTTGAAAAATGTCCTGGTGTAGCTTTTAACACTAACTCAGCATTATTTTTAGATGGAATTTTGATTTGTTCTAGCATAACTTAACACCTCTTCCTTTATTTTATTAAAATAAACCAGACCTAGAATTTTTTCAATTCTAAATCTGGTTTGCATCACTTTCAAAACTTGAAAGGTACATTCTTATTATAATACTTTTAGCAAATAATTTGAATGCCTGTTTCATATTTTTTATCTTCTATAATCACACGTACGTCATAAGTCCCTTTTAAATTGGTTTTCGTTACACAAGTTCTTGTATTTCTATCATCTGTATCTAAGAAAGAACCACAACACATTGCTTTAGATGGAATAGCTGTCGTAGAAATATAATATCTGTGAACTTCCTCACCTTGTTCTAAGAGCATCATTGCAAGGTCACCTTTCATGAAGCGGCAGAAGAATGTAAACTTATCCATTTCTTCTTCCACTCTTGCATTGCAGCTTTCTGGTAAAATCTCACCACAAGCCTCTGCTGGGATCGCAGTATCAAACTCTTTTGTTTCACTTAAGTAACCTAAGATAGTTCCTTCACCTAATTCTAAATTAATGCCCTCACTGTATAGTTTAAGCTTTTTAGCACGGTAGAAGTTACCACGTACTTTCATTTCATACATTTTTATATCATGTGCAAGTTCTACTGTAATAGATTCTAAAGTTCCACCTGTCATTCTAACAAAAGCACCTAATGCTTCAGATGGAATACCCTGTTTGTCATAAGCAATTCCACCTGAGTGTACTAAATAATGTCCTTCATCATAGTATTCTACATTACAAATATATGGAGAGAAGAATTCTGCGCCTCTTTCCTTTCCATATTGCCATACTTGCTCAATGGTCATGTCTTCTGTATTGATATGGTATCTTACGCCTCTTGAGTAATTGTTATAGGCTTCTACTTTTCTTTCTTCTACTTTAGTTGCATTATGATGGTTGTCAAAACACATTACATCGCCATTTGGTGTAATGACACAAGCATGCTGCTCATATTGCCATTCAAAGTTATTGCCCATTGGTTTGAAGAAATATTTTTGCATATGATCTGGCCAAGTTTCTGGGTCACCAATAATCCAGTTTAATGCACCACTATCATAATCAATATTCACCATGGCATCTACATGACGACCGGAGAAAGTTAGTGAGTGAGTATGTTCATCGTACCAAACTGCATTGTTATGGAACCAGTCTTCATCTGTATGGGATAGACCTTTTCCATCTCCAGGTGTTAAGAAGTTTTTGTAATCCCAAGTTTTTAAGATTTCACCTGTATTTCTATCTAATAATACACATTGATCCTCTACTGTTTCACTTGTCATGTCCTCAGTTAAGCACAGTAAGTTACCATCTGGCATTTCAAATTGGTCATGATGATACGCACCTGGTACACGATATTCTTTATAAATTTTTCCTACTGGAGACATTTCATATAACCCAGACATATAGTATGGCATTCTAATGAGGCGGTCTGTCCCAAAGAGTAAATTACCATTTCTTAAACGTTTTAAATCAAATACACAAAGGGTAGTTAAATGCCAGCGGATGTCCCCTGCATAGTCTACACCTAATGTTGTTTCAGTCCCTGCTGGACAAAGAATCATCATATTGTCTTGGAAGTACTCAGGTGTTGTTTGTACGTATTCAATGACACTTTGGTCTACAACGTGTCCTACTTCAATCTGAATCGTTGTTGTTTTCCCTCTGTAAGGTGTGATTTCTACCGTATTGTTATAATCACTATATAAGCCTAGCACTGGTAAAATATGTGTTTTTGCTTTTGGGAAAGTGTGCACCATATCTGCTACTTTTGTTTTCCCTTTGACACGAATAGTAACCGCTACTTCTTGTTCTGTACGGAATAATACCACCGCTGATAATGGGTTAATAAGGTATGCATTGTACTTAACAAGAGGGTTTTCTACTGTATAGTTTCCTGCCTCAAATTCTGCTAACATTTTCTTTTCTGCTTTAGTTTGAAGAGGAATCCAGTGTTCGATTTTTTTGTATTCTACTGCCATCATTCATCACTCCTTAAATAGTTGTTATAGTTTTATCAATTTACTTCATTGATTATATAAATTTGTTTAATGGGATTATTTTTGCCTATCTTATGTCTAAAAGAATAAATTTATAAAAGGTATACCAAATACTAAAATAACTGCTAACTCTACTGCCACAATAACACTTGTATATTTATACACATCTCCTGAAGTTAAGTACTCTTTGTTTCCAAATAGCATGGCTGATAGCGGAGATGAAGCTGGTGTACAAGCAGCAGTTAACAATACTGTAAAAATCAACAAGATAATAATAGGTGCTGGACTAATGCCTGCAGTTGCACAATAAGTTAATACAACAGGTTGTAAAATCATACCTATAACTAGAGAGTTACAAATATTTGTTAATAATACAACCAATACTAATAATACTACTGTAAACATGGTACCAGACATCTTGCTAAAGATTGGAGATAAAATAGTATTTAAGAAAGGTGTAACACCCGTTGCTTCATTCGTTAGCACCCCACCAATTAAGATTGCCGACATACATAAGAAAAATGTAGGCCAAGCAAAATCTTTGCCCATTACTTCGCTAAAACGTAGTACCGGTCCATCTTCAAATTGGAGTAAACTTAAAGCAGCAACAAGCACCATCGGTACAATGATTGAGTTCTTATTAATAGAACTTAATATCGGTACATTAGGTAATAAACTTGGTACTAACATACAGAAGATGAACATACATAGGGAAATACCATATACTTTTTGTGCGCTTGTCATAGGTGGCAATGGATTTTTCTTTAACATATCAATACTAATTTTTTTAAGTGGTTCAACATCTGGATGGAAAACATATTTTATAACTAATAGTGTAGTAATAATTAAAATTAGACCTAAAACAAAGCAGGCAGTAAAGTATGAAGCATCAGAAATGACAACACCTTCAGTTAATGTCGGAAAGTTGGGTATTAACCCCCTATAGTTTCCAAGTAATGCAAGTCCATTTCCCATATAAGGCGGCACTGGGAAACCGATTAATGATGAAATAACGACCCCTATTACCATTAACTTTGGATATTCATCTGTTTTCTTATAGCCTATTTCTTCAAATACACCATATAAAATTGGCCAGAATAAGAATATAGGTGCAAATGCACCAATGAATACTGACATGAGATAGGTTCCCAGCATCATTACCAGGGTAAATACCCAAGGCCTTCCTTCCATTAGCTTCCTTGTCATAATCCAACGTGCAATGTATACGGTTAATTTTCTATTGGTTAAGCCCCCCATGAAAATCATTAGGAAAAACATTTGTACAACTGTTGGATTCCCAAAGCAAGTGCTTAACACACCTCCTGCTGGAGCAAAATCACTTATGGCTAACATGGAAATACTAACAATACTTGCAACAGTAGGATTTATTGTTGACCACAGATAAATAGTCCCAATAAATACACCGATTACCTGAAGTCCGACTTCTGTTACATTGGGTAATATACCCAACGGAATGAATCGAAATAGAATCATAATGGCAAACCCAATGAGAAAATGAACATATGATGCTTTGATCTGCTTTTTCATATTTGCGTAACCTCCCATAATAATTTAAACTACTTGTTAAATTTTTATCATTATCATCATTATAAATTTTTTTCTTAGACTTTATAATAGTGATACTTTAGATTGTACTGCAAAATTATTATAAGAAAATGGTACACTTTTGATAAATTCTGTTTATAATGCCAAATCCATAGCAATCTTTATGTTCAAATTACCTATTTCTCTTTCTACAATGCGCTCAAGTTCTTGAGCTTCTTGTAGATCATTTGCATTTTTCACCGCTAAGGTAATCTTTAATTTTTTTGTCCTTCCCCCTCCTAATTTAAAAGCTGCTATTCGTAGGGTTTCAACCAATAACTGAACTTGCTCTTCATATTTCAGATAATGATAAGGGTATATCAAATGCAAAATAATTTTTGATTGTTCAATTTCATAGATTAATTCATTAAAATAATTATACACTTTATAATGTGGGTCAAATACCTCCCCCATATTACTATAAGGATTTAATATAATTTCAATCCCTTCTAACTCCAAGGGTTGTACCCTTTTCATTTGCATTAACTGCTTATACACTTTACCGCCACTTGTTTCTCTACAACGCCTAATATGATGTAGTTCCATAAATGCATCCAAAATCTCTTTTTCAAATAGTATCTTATACTGATTCTCTAAACCATAACATTCTTCTCGCCATGTCTTAGGAAGTTTTTTAAAATACTTTTTAAAAATACTATAGAAGGATTTCATATCATTAATGCCTACCCTATTCGCTATTTCAGTCATACATAAGTGCTTGTCCAACAAATGCCCCTGTATCATAATTAACTTTCGATACTGCACAAAATCTTTAAAGCTCACTGCCCCTATTTTTTTCATAAATTGAGAGAAATAAGTTGCATTCATATACAACTGTTTCAAAATATCCTCAACAATAATCTTCTCTCCCTTATTTTCAATAACATATTCTACAACCTCGTAATAACGATCTTGTAATTTTCCTGTTGGATACTCTCCATCTTGTTTCATATGCGAAATCAATTGATAAGAACTAAATAACATATGTACCAAATGTGATTCATTCAATTGTATTTCCTCCTCTGGGACAGTATCATACAACTTATTTTCAAAACAATATTGATTGACTAACAAGTCAACCACAATCCTATTTAATCTATTTTTCAAAGGTCTCTTGACCGCTACTATTTCATCGCTATTGATAAACTCTACGTACTTCATTTTATCAAATATATTGTTAAATTCTGCCAATCGGATTTTTGTGCTAAGAATATATGCACCCTCACTTTGAATGCTATGTACAACGTAACGATTGATTAAAGTAAATTCTCCCTCGTGTATTGTTGTAACACGCTCGACTTTTTGAATAGTAATACTTCCCTTCAGCACAAGCACAATTTCTAAATCCTCTGTAGAAAAATGGGGTTTTATAGTCTGTACATACAACATATTGGTTCTAATTCTATCTTTTATCATCTTATCCCCCAACTGTATTATATTTTAAACTATTAATATTATTTTATATCATTTCATTTTCATCATACCATAAAGCCTATTAATATTATAGTAGGCCTTTTTCTATCCATTTTATAAGATGTCTTTTTAATTTATTCCCTATTTTCACGATAGCTTATTCTTCTTATATTTAGAAAAAGGAGAGGTATACCTTATATTAAAATTATATTTTTGTATGGATTTTTTTGGTGCTTTCGCTAGTCATTTTTATAAAGGGTACCAAATGACATTTTAAGTGTTGTACTATATACTATAGGGAGATATTTTGTAACTTTAAAAGTGAGGTATTCTATGCAGATTAATATTCATGTACATAATAAAACTTACATTCACGCAGATGCATTAATAGAAGATTATATACCTTTCATTGTAAAAGTTATCTCTTCTACAACACATCGCTATGTCTCTTTAGAAAATGATGAAACCTTTAGCATTGGCCTAGATGCCTTTTATCAGGCTATTTGTAAATATGATGCAAGCAAAGGAGAGTTTCTTTCTTTTGCTCAATTGGTCATCAAAAGTCGTCTTCTAAATTATTTAAATAGTGAAAATAAGGATATCGTCTTGGATTCTCTAGATGCTGATCCTGCCTTAGATTTAGGCCAACTCAAATATGAGTATTTAGATACCTCCCTAGACCACACGGATTTAATTGCTGAGGAGATTCATTTGCTCAATAGTATTTTACAAGACTTTAAATTTGACTTAAGCACACTTTCAGTTGAATCTCCCAAACATCAAAAGACACGAGATAATGCTATTGAAATTAGTAAAAAGGTAAGTCAGGACAAACCTTTAGTCGATTGGATGTATATCAAAAAGCGTTTACCCATTTCACAAATTTCTCTTAAGTATCAAGTCACTCAAAAAGTACTTAAGGGAAGTAAAAAGTTCATTATAACTGTTACGATTATACTGGATAAAAATCTCCGTAATCTTAAATTATGGATTAGAAAGTAGGAGGCTTATGTTAAAAAAAGGTATTATTGTATCCCTTTCTCCATCCTTTGCAATAGTTATGGAAAAAGGTGGTGCATTTCACAAGATTAAACTTAAAGATGCTATGGTTATTGGGCAACCTATTCTTTTTACCGATGAGGATATCCTTTCACAAGCTCCATCTTACCTGCATCACTTTCGTCCTTTAATGGTAGTAGCAGCCGCACTTATACTTTTTTTAATCCCAGTGCTTTACAAGGTTCAAACACCTTATGCGATTGTCTCCTTAGATATTAATCCAAGTATTGAACTACGCCTTAACAAACAAGGTATGGTCAAGAAAGTAATTTCTAAAAATAAGGATGCGAACACACCTACATTCACCGAATTAAAAGGACACCCTCTAGAACAGGCTCTTCATAATTTGAGTACAACGCTAACTCAAGAAGGCTTTATACAAGATACGCCTTATATACTTGTAAGTTATGCTGAGCTTAGAAACAATACGCTTGAGCTTGACACAACGCTTGCATCTTATATAGCTACAAGCTTTACAGATGCTTATATTGTTTATCTACCAAGTAACAAACATACCTATTCTCTTGCTAACCAAGCAGACCTCAGCCTAGGACGTTATCAAGCAAGTCAGCTCCTTGGGGAGCACCTCCCTGATATTGACTTTAAAACCATTGATATTCCTACCCTTCTACACTACCTCGAACCCGATTTAGATGTAGAAACACCTCTAGATACTAGTGAAAAAGATGATTTGCTGACAAATTTAAAAATTGATGATTCTATAATTGCTCCTGACAATATCAAAGAAGCTTTTGAAGATACTTCCCACAGCACTCTAGATGATGAGGATGATCAAGATGACAATGACTATCCGGATTCTTCTAATTCTCCTGATGATGCTATAGATGATGACATGCATGAGAATGACGATAAGGATTCTTCTAATTCCTTAGATGATACTCTAGATGATATGCATGAGGATGACCAAGATGATAATGACGATAAGGATTCTTCTAATTCCTCAGATGATACTATAGATGATGACATGCATGAGGAGGGCCAAGATGATGATGAGGAGGGTGAGGACGATTAGCCCTCCTCCTAAGTCCATCATTCTACATTTATACCCATCTTAA